>JAOAES010000017.1 GCA_026416655.1 Fimbriimonadales bacterium | reverse complement strand
GAGCCAAGATATGCGAGCGCACGGCGCACCGCGCTGGGCGTCTCGCCCGACGCGCTGGCAATCACCTGCGCACGCGAGGGGTTGCGTTTCGAGACCGGCTTCGCCTGCTGTTTAGACGCTTTCGCTACTTGCTTCGTTTGAGGGGGCTTCGTCGGGCTGAGGTAGCGAGCCAGCACCCAGCCTGTACGTCCACCCAGAAGCCGCACGCGGCTCCAGTCGCCCTGACGCCCCAGCACCTGTACCTTCGTCCAGCGATCCACAATCGTGACTCGCTCCGCGCTCGTACTGGGTGCGCTACGGATGTTGATGCGATCCTTGTTAATCTCCGCCCAGCCGGATGCGGGGTGATCCGGCTGCACCGAAGACTTCCTTTGAGACACCGCGCCGCCCTTGAGGGGGATTTTAATCTTGTCGCCAATCTGCAGCGCGTGCGGATTGCGCAGATTGTTGACTTTCAGCAGTTCGGGCAAGCGCAAACCGTGCCGATGGGCGATGGTATACAACGAATCGCCCGGTTTAACGGTGTAAGTGATCGTTTGCTGCGCCGAGGCTGCGACGATCAGGCTCACGAGCGGGGCTATCAACCCCAAGCGTACTATGTTCACCATAGTTTCCCTCCTTGGTGATAGTCTCGTACCATGCGACCTCGGTCGCGTCGCTGTCCTCACCCGCCTAAAAGACGGGGGCAACAGCCAAAGCGGGGGCAGTATACCCGCTCGAAACGCGATGAGTCAACCCCTTGACAGGGGCGAAGGGCTTGAGGTATACTATCAGACTGGGCAAATTTGCGCCTGTGGAGGGTAATTTATGCGGATTGTGCGACACAGCCGAAAGCGCATTCGTGAAGTCTTAGAACCGCCGAACCTGATTGAGATCCAATACAACTCCTACCGCTGGTTTTTAGAAGAAGGACTGAAGGAACTGTTTCAAACCTTTTCGCCGATTTACGACCTGACGGGCAACTATTTTATCGAATTTGGCGACTACTGTCTGGGCGAGCCGAAGTATTCGGTTGAGGAGTGCCGGGAACGCGAGATTACCTTCGACGCGCCGCTGCGCGTGAAGGTGCGTTTCGGCAAGCGGGACGGGGAGGTGCAGGAAAGCGAGATTTATCTGGGCGACTTGCCGCTGATGACGGAAGGCGGCACCTTCATCGTGAACGGGCGCGAGCGCGTGATTATCAGCCAGCTGAACCGCACGCCGGGAATCCACTTCCCGTCGCCGTTTTTGTCCAGCACAGGGCGTGAGATGATGGCGCGTGCCTTCGGCAAGGTGTTGCAGATGCAGATTATCCCTGCCGAGGGTCCGTGGCTGGACGGCGGCACCGACCCGCAAAACGTGATTCGCCTGAAGGTTCACCAATCGAAGCAGCTGCCGATTACGCAGATTATCAAGGCGTTCGCGGCGTATGAGGAAGCGCGCGTGCCCGCCGAGCTGGAGCTGGAGCGCGCCGTCGGCTGGCGGATGCTGCAGGATGTGGAGTATGAGGGCAAGACACTGCTGGAAAAGGGCGATGTGCTGACCTTTGACCTGCTGGAGAACTTCCCTGCAGAAGCGCGTACGCTGCGCGTGCAGTGCGAGCCGCCTTACGACCCCGTGCTGGGGCTGACCAGCGAGGCTATCGCAGCAATGTTCGGACGCCCGCGCGAGCGACGCGAAGTCCTGCGTGAACTGACCCTCCACGCCCCCAAAGAGGGCGAACTGGTAGGCAAAACCGCTGCGGAGACGATTACGAACGCGAAAGGCAAGCCTATCGTGGAGGAAGGTGCGGTCATCGACGAGAAAACCGCCAAGCAGATTGCGAAACTCAAGCTGCCTGAAGTGCGCGTGCGCTTTATCGAGGTGCAGGGCGGCGACATGGACCTGCCTCCGCTGCTCAAAGCGACCTTAGACGCCGACCCGACCACCGACTCGCGCGAGGCGGTGCTGGACTTCTACCGCCGCATGCGCCCGGGCGACCCCGCCGTCGAAGAGAATGTACGCAACCTGTTCTACGGGCTGGTGCTGGACCCCCGCCGCTACGATTTGGGGCGCGTCGGACGCTATCAGATTACGCGCAAACTGCGCCACGGTATCCCGCTCGATGTGCGCCGCCTGACCGTGCCCGACCTGATTCTCGCGCTGCGCCACCTGCTGGAGATGGCGGAGGATAAACACGAATACGAAGACACCGACCACCTGGCGAACAAGCGCGTGCGCTCCGTCGGCGAGCTGCTGCAGGCGCATCTACGCGCGGCGTTCCTGAAACTGGAAAAAACCGCCCGCGAGAAGATGACCGCTGCCGAAGATGTGTCGCAAATTCTGCCCAACGTGGTGCTGAGCGTGAAGCCCGTCGCAGGCGCACTACAGTCGTTCTTTGCCACGAACCCGCTCTCGACCTTCATGGACCAGACCAACCCGCTGGCGGAGCTGGCGAACAAGCGACGCCTGTCGGTGCTGGGACCCGGCGGCTTGAACCGCCAGAGCATCCCACCGCAGGTGCGCAACATCACACCCTCGCAGTACGGGCGCATCTGCCCCATCGAGACCCCCGAAGGGCAAAACATCGGTCTCGTGAACCAGATGACGCTGTACGCCTATGTGGACGAGTTTGGCTTCCTGCGCACGCCGTACCGAATCGTGCGCGACGGCAAGGTGACCGACGAGGTGGCGTATCTGCCTGCCGATGAGGACGAGAGCGCGTACATCGCCCCTGCCGATACCCCTGTCGACGAGAACGGCTACCTGCCCGAAACGGTACAGGTGCGCTGGCGCGACGAGTACCCCATCGTGTCGCGTGAGCAGGTGCAGTACATGGATGTGAACCCTGCGCAGGTGTTCTCCGTCTCGGCGACGATGATTTCGTTCCTCGAGCATGACGACGCGGGGCGCGCGCTGATGGGCTCGAACATGCAGCGGCAGGGCGTGCCTTTGGTGAACCCGGAAGCGCCGCTGGTGCATACGGGCATCGAGCGTGTCGCCGCCAAATACGCGCAGAGCCTGATAACGGCGCGCGCGGCAGGGCGCGTGAAATATGTCTCTGCGACCGAAATCCGCATCGAGCGCGAGGATAACGGCGAACTCGATGTCTATCGCCTGCCCCACCTCGTGCAGTCGAACAAGGGCACCTGCTTCACCTTCCTGCCGAAAGTGAAAATTGGGCAGCGTGTGCGCGAAGGCGACATCATCGCCGACGGACCCTCCACCGAGAACGGCGAACTCGCCCTGGGGCGCAATATCCTCGTCGCGTTCCTGCCTGCGGGCGGCTATAACTACGAGGACGCCGTGTTCGTGTCACAACGCCTGCTCTACGACGACACCTACACCAGCATCCACTTGGAGAGCCACCAGACCGACGCGACGGAAACGAAACTTGGTCCTGAGGAGATTACCAGCGACATTCCAAACGTCGGTGAGGAGGCGCGGCGCGACCTCGACGAGAACGGTATCATCCGTATCGGCGCGGAGGTCAAACCAGACGATATCCTCGTCGGTAAAATCCAGCCGAAAGGTCAGACCGAAGGCACCACCGAGCAGAAACTGGTGCGCATCATCTTCGGAGGCAAGGCGGAGGAGATGCGCGATGTGTCGCTGCGCCTGCCCCACGGCGAACGTGGCTATGTGGTGCGCGTGACGCAGTTCGCACGATTCAAGTACGAATGTGAGAACTGCAAGAACCTGTTCTACCGCGCCAAACCGATGGAGTCCAAAACCTGCCCGCGCTGCCATGGCACGCTGAGGCAGCTGGAAGAGGACGAACTACCGCCGAGCGTGAACCATCGCGTGCGCGTGACGGTCGCCACCCGTCGCCCGCTCACCGAAGGCGACAAGATGGCAGGACGGCACGGCAACAAGGGCGTGATTTCGAAGATTCAGCCCGTGGAGGATATGCCGTTCCTGATGGACGGCACGCCGATCGACATCGTGCTGAACCCGCTGGGCGTGCCCTCGCGCATGAACATCGGGCAGATTCTGGAGTTCCACCTGGGGCTGGTGGCGAAAGAGCTGGGAGTGCGCTTCCGCACGCCCGTGTTCCAGAGTTCCACCCCCGACGAGATTAAGCAGGAGATGCGCCACTTAGCGGATCGCCTGCGTCGCAAGTCGCTGCGCATCCTGCTGGATCATGAACTGTGCCTGAGCGACGAGGCGGGCAACCCCATCGAATGGGGCTATCGGGCGACCTTTGACGAGGCGATGGACACTGTGCGCGCCGCGCTCCAGAGCGCGCCCGAAGCGGAGCGTAAGCGCATTGCGGAGCGTCTCGCCCTTGCTGAGAAGAAGACGCCCTCCGTCGATGCGCTGGTGGAGGCGATACGCCAACGCGCCATCGACCGGGCGGGCTTCGACCCCGAAACGGGCAAGGTCATCCTGCGTGATGGACGCACGGGCGAGCCGTTCGGCAACCCGGTCGCCGTCGGCTATCTGTATATTCTGAAACTCGAACACCTCGCGGAGGAGAAAATCCACGCCCGCTCGATTGGACCCTACTCGCTGGTCACGCAGCAGCCGCTGGGCGGCAAGGCGCAGTTCGGCGGACAGCGACTCGGCGAGATGGAGGTCTGGGCGCTCGAAGCCTACGGTGCAGCCCACACCTTGCAGGAGATGCTCACCATCAAGTCGGACGATGTGAACGGGCGTATCCACACCTTCGAGGCGATTATCAAGGGCGCGCCTGTGATTCAGCCCTCCGTACCCGAATCGTTCAAGATTCTGGTCAACGAGCTGCGCGCGCTCGCGCTCAAGGTGCAAATCATCGACGAAAACGGCGTGGCGCACGACCTGCGCAGTCTCGAAGACCTCGACACGATTGATGAACCCAAACCCAAGCCGCTGCTGGAAGACCTGCCTGCCAGCGCGCTAATTGACGGCAACGCATGAGGTGAAACTTTATGGCGGACATCTCGCGAATCAAGGCACTCAAAATCGGTCTCGCGTCGCCCGAAGACATTCGGGAATGGTCGTTCGGCGAGGTCAAAAAGCCCGAAACGATTAACTACCGCACCTTCAAGCCCGAGCGCGACGGGCTGTTCTGCGAGCGTATCTTCGGTCCCACGCGCGACTGGGAATGCTCGTGCGGACGCTATAAGCGCGTGAAAAACAAAGGCATCCGCTGCGAGCGGTGTGGCGTGGAAGTGACCCGCGCGCGCGTGCGCCGCGAGCGGATGGGGCACATCGAACTCGCCGCGCCTGTGTGCCACCTGTGGTATCTCAAGGGGCAGCCGCCCAGCCCGCTCGGACTGCTGCTGGACATCTCCCCGCGCCAACTGGAGAAGGTCATCTACTTCACCAACTACATGGTCATCGATATCGACCGCGCCGCCATCGAGCAGAACCTGGGCGATCTGCAGCGACTGGTGGAAGAGGAGAAACGCAACTTCGAGACGGAAATCGAGCGTGTGTTCATGGAGCTGGACGCGCGGCTGGAACGGGAGCTTCAGGAGGGGCGCGACACGCTCACTGAACAGCAAATCGCGGAGCGCGTGCGCATGTACGAAAGCCGCAAAGAGAGCGAGCGCCGCGAACGCGCCGCGATGCTCCAGGAGATGGAAAAAGCCATCGAGCGACTCGCGAAACTCCAACAGTACGAGCTCTTAGACGAGAGCGCGTGGCAGGGCATCGAGCAGCTCCTGCTGGCAGGCGCGCGCAAACTTCAGCGCGACCTGCGCCCGCTGGTGCGCGTCGGACAGGGCGCAGAAGCCATCCGCGAACTGCTCAAGCAGATTGACCTCGAAAAGCTCGACCGCGAGTTGCGCGAGGAAATCAGCAAAACGCAGGGCACACGCCGCGCCCGCGCCATCAAACGGCTCGAAATCGTGGAAGCGTTCAAAAACAGCAAGACCCGCCCCGAATGGATGATCCTCGAAGCCGTGCCCGTGCTGCCGCCCGAACTGCGCCCGATGGTGCAACTCGACGGCGGACGCTTCGCCACGAGCGACCTGAACGACCTGTATCGGCGCATCGTGAACCGCAACAACCGCCTGCGCAAGATTATGGAGATTCGCGCGCCCAAGAGCATCCTGAACTCCGAAAAGCGACTGCTTCAGGAGGCAGTGGACGCGCTTATCGACAACTCCAAACGCGCCAAGCCCGTCACGGGCACGGGCGGACGACCGCTCAAATCGCTCTCCGATATGCTCAAGGGCAAGGAAGGGCGTTTCCGCAAGAACCTGCTCGGCAAGCGCGTGGACTACTCCGGACGCTCGGTGATTGTGGTCGGTCCGAACCTGCAACTCCACCAGTGCGGACTGCCCAAAGAGATGGCGCTGGAGTTGTTCAAGCCGTTCGTGATGCAACGCCTGATTCGCGACCAGCTCGCCAACAATGTCAAAAACGCCAAGAACGCCATCGACCGCCAGCAGCCCGAGGTCTGGAAGGCGCTGGAAGCGGTCATCAAGGAGCATCCTGTCTTGCTGAACCGCGCACCGACGCGGCACCGACTCGGCATTCAGGCGTTCGAGCCAATCCTGGTGGAGGGCAAGGCGATTCAGCTCCACCCGCTGGTGTGCCACGCCTACAACGCCGACTTCGACGGCGACCAGATGGCGGTGCATGTGCCGCTATCCTACCCCGCGCAGGCGGAGGCGCGCACACTGATGCTCTCCACGCATAACCTGTTCAAGCCCGCTGACGGCTCGCCCGTCGTCTCGCCTCTGCAGGACATCGTGCTGGGCGCGTACTACCTCACGATGAACGACCCACAGCATCAGGAGGAGGTACGCTTCCACTTCGCGAACCCCGACGAGGCGCGCCAAGCGTTCGAGCGCGGTGAAGCCCGCCTGCACGAACCAGTGATGGTGCGACTCGTGCGCCCCAACAGCGAGGAGCCTGAAGTCACCCAAACCACCATCGGGCGGCTCATCTTCCAAGAGATTATGCCCGAGGGGCTGCGCTATCACCCCGACTGGCTCAACACGGTCTACAACAAGAAGATGCTCTCGGCGGTGATCCGTGAGGTGTACCAGACTTGTGGGCACGCCCGCACCGTGCGCTTCTTGGACGACCTGAAAGCGCTGGGCTTCGAATGGGGCTTGCGCGGCGGCATCACCTTCGCGTTGACCGACATGGCGGTTCCGCAGCAGCGCGACGCCATCTTGCAGAAAGCCGCCGAAGAGGCACGCCTTATCGACGAACTGTACGACCGCGGCGAGCTGACGCAGGACGAGAAACGGCAACGCAAGATCGAACTCTGGCAGCGCGTGTACGACGAGGTGTCCAAAGTGATGCTCAAGGAGCTGCGCGACGACAACCCGCTCTTTATCATCACCGATTCGGGCGCGCGCGGCTCCACGAAGCAGCTGGCGCAGCTGGTCGGCATGCGCGGCTTGATGATGGGAGGATTCGACTTCCGCTCCGGTGGCGAACGCCTCGTGGAGGAGCTGCCGGTGCAGCACAACTTCCAGGAGGGCTTGACCACCTTAGAATACTTCGTGTCGGGCTACGGCGCGCGCCGCGGGCTGGCAAGCACCGCGCTGCTCACCGCAAACGCAGGCTACCTCACGCGCCGCATGTGCGATGTCGCGCAGGACGTCGTCGTGCGCATCCCCGACTGCAAGACGCCCGAAGGTATCGTGGTCAGCCGTATCGAGCGCGAAGGCGACCTGATTGAGACCCTCTTCCAGCGTATTCGTGGACGCACCGCACGACGCGACCTGCACCACCCCATCACGGGCGAGCGGCTCGTGCAAGAAGACGAGATCATCTCCGAAGATGTGGCGACGGAGATCGACGCGCTGGCGCAAGCGACGGAACGGTTCACCCAGACTCTGCGCGAACTCGCCGCGAAAGAGGAGGGCGAACTGTTCACGCCCGACGACGACCAGCCGCTGAAAGACCCCATCACGGGCGAATCGCTGCTGGAGCCGTACGATATGATTACGCAGGAGGTCATCGACCGCCTGCACGCGCGGCGCGACGAAATTCACGCCCTCTGGGAAAAGGCGGGCTTCGAGTGGGTCGAGCATGACCGTGTGGGCGCGCCCATCCGCTCGCCGCTGACCTGCAACGCGCGGCTCGGCGTGTGCGCCAAATGCTACGGTCTCGATATGGGCACGCTGCGCCCCGTCGAACTGGGCACGGCAGTTGGCATCATCGCCGCCGAATCGATTGGCGAACCCGGCACCCAGCTGACGATGCGCGTATTCCACACCGGCGGTGTGGCGGGCGCGGGACAGCAAATCGCGGGCTTCAAGATTGGCGGCGCGCGCACCCTCGCCGCCACCGAACTCGAAGAGCGCGGCGAAATCCAGGAGGTCATCGACCTCGGGCGCGACCAGAAGCACGCACTGCTCGAAGTCGCCTCGCACCTGCTCGGTAAACCCGCGCCTATGTTCACGCAGGAGGAAACCTACGCAGGCGAGGGCGAGGAGAAGCTCGAAAAGCGCACACGCGACTCCCTACGTAAACTCGCCAAACTCCAAGAGCCGCCCAACACAGGTATCAACCGCGTGGAGGAGCTGTTCGAGGCACGCAAGCCCAAAGGCGAGGCGATTACCGTCGACTATGAAGGCGAAGTGGTGGACATCGTGCGCCGGCGCGGTGGACGCTGGGTGATGATTAAAGCCACTCTGCCCGTCGGCGAGCTGCTCGTGGGCAAAATGAGCCTCGAAAATGTCGAAGACCCCAGCACGGGAATCATCATCTTGCACGAGATGGAGGAAATCCGCTCGGTGCATGTGAACCGACTGCTGGATGCGGGCGTGGAGCGCGTGACGGTGCTGGACGCCGTTCTCGTGCCGCCGCTCGGCTCGCTGGAAGTGGTCAAAGGCGACACCGTGTTGCCGGGCGACCGCCTGACGCCTGGGCCGCTGAACCCGCATGAACTGCTCCGCCTGCGCGGCGTGCGCGGCGTACAGGAATACCTGATTCAAGAGATTCAGGCGGTCTACAAGGCGCAGGGCGTGGATATCGACGACAAACACCTGGAGATTATTATCCGTCAGATGCTGCGCAAGCGGCGCATCATCGATCCCGGCGACGCCTACTTCCTGCCAGGGCAGACTGTCGACCGCTTCGTGTTCGAGGACGCCAACCAGAAGATTATTGCAGAAGGCGGGCGCCCCGCCACTGCCGAGTGGGTGCTGCTGGGCGTCTCGGAAGCGGCGCAGCAGACCGATTCGTTCCTCTCTGCCGCCTCGTTCCAGCGCACGGTCAAGGCGCTCACCGAAGCGGCGGTGCGCGGCAAGGTGGATGAACTCGTCGGCTTGAAGGAGAACGTGATTATCGGGCGGCTCATCCCCGCCGGTACGGGCTATGTGAAGCCGCGCTTCGAGCCAAAGTTCGAGTGGGTCCCGCGCACCGTGGAAGCCGTCGTCGAGACGCGCCAACCGACGCTGGAGTCCCTCTTCGCTGAGGAGCTAACGCAGGAGAACGAAGACTCCGCAGAGGCGGAGGAGACGCGCAATCCGGATGAGCCGGCTCCTGACGCGCCCGTGCAAGGGGAGTCGCAGATCACCTACGAGGACACCTCCAAGCCCAAACGCGGGCGCAAGAAGGCAAGTGAAGAGCAGGCATAGCACCAAGACGAGAACCCTACCCCCGTCCCGTTGAGGGGGACGGGGGTAGGGCATCGTAATCCAGTTTGGTGCGAACCCGATGGTGGCATTACGCCTCTTTGTGTCCCGAATCGCGTAGGCGGCTGCTCGCGCTCAGGGTATCCTTTTTCCCGATGCTTACCCGAACCTTCGTTCCTTCGGAGATGGGCGTGCGCGATGCGTATGCCCTGCTCATCAGTTGTGTTGCGCCGCGCCCGATAGCGTGGGTCAGCACCTGCTCCGCTGACGGTTGCGTGAATCTCGCGCCGTTCAGCTTCTTCAACGCGGGCGGGGCGAACCCTGTGTCGGTGATGTTCTCCTGCACGAACTTCCGCGACGGACGCCCGAAAGACACCCTGCGCAATGTGCAGGCGACGGGCGAGTTTGTCGTCAATATCGCGCCCTACTGGTTGGCAGAGAAGATGAATCAGACCGCGTTCGAGTACGAGTATGGCGTGTCCGAGTTCGAGGAGGCGGGGCTGACCCGTGCGCCGTCGCTCTATGTGAAGCCGCCGCGCGTTGCCGAAAGCCCCATCGCGATGGAGTGCAAACTCTTTCAGGTGGTCGCGCATGGCGCAGGTCCCGTCGCGGCGAACTATGTCATCGGCGAGGTCGTCTGCTTCCATATCGCAGAGCATCTGCTCAAGCCGGAGGGCGTGGTGGATGACCTCGTTGCCGACTTTATCGGCAGGATGGGCGAGTCGTGGTATGTGCGCGCGACGCCCGAAGCGATGTTCCGCATGGAACGCCCAACAGGGAAGTAGCGCCAGGTACAATCGATTCTGGTGAACGGCATGCAGATTGAGGTGGTGCATCATCCGCTGGTGAAACATATTTTGACGCGCCTGCGCGATGAGACGACGGAGCCGTCGCAGTTTCGTGCGCTGGCGCGTCAGCTCACGCTCCTGCTCGCAATCGAAGCCACGCGCGATTTGCCGCTCCGGGAACATACGGTGCAGACGCCGTTGGAGCCGACGCAGGGGCACTCCTTAGCGCAGCCGATTGTCGCCGTGCCCATCCTGCGGGCGGGGCTGGGGATGCTGGAGGCGATTACCGAGCTGTTTACGGAGGTGCGCGTGGGCTACATCGGTCTGGAGCGCGATGAGCAGACAGCGGTGGCGCGCGCGTATTACTGCAAACTTCCCCCGATTGGCGAGAGCCGTGTGCTGCTGCTCGACCCGATGCTGGCGACGGGTGGCTCGGCGGCTCAGGCGGTCGAGGTGTTGCTCAAGGCAGGCGCGCGCGACATCGTGCATATCTGCGTGGTTGCCGCGCCCGAAGGCGTGCAACTCCTGAATGAGCGATTCCCGCAGGTGAAAATCGTCGCCGCCTCTTTAGATCGAGGGCTGAATGACCGAAAATTCATTCTGCCGGGGCTGGGCGACTTCGGAGACAGGCTTTACGGCACAGGAGCGCGCTAACAAAAAAGGCTAACCCCAGGGGTTAGCCCAAATCGGGCGGGACCTCCATGTCCCAGATGCTTCGTAGAGCGAGCCAAGGTTACCCTCTACAAGCGTCGTCTTCCTGACGATAGCCTATTTATACCCTATCCGACGCGCGAAAGTCAACCCCCCACTCGTGGGGGCGTTGACCTTTTTTCGTCCCCATCCAGCAGGCTACGAGTCGTCAGCCGCTAACACTATCTGGCTCGTCGGCAGGAACGCCCCGCAACGCGGCGAAAAGTTCCATGTGCGGATTTCGCTGCCCCGCCTAAAACAGAAAGCGCGCTGGCGCGTGCAGGAAATCCCCGTTGATTCGCCTACACCCATCTGGGAGGACACATGATTAAAGGTAACATGCCTGTTCTCGCCTACTATCCTACGGAGCGGATTCGGGCTATCGCTATGCCCGTCGGTGGGATTGGCACAGGCTGTTTCGCGCTTGGGGGCGACGGCGCGCTGCTGGACTGGCAGCTGATGAGCCGTCCCCATCGAGGTTGGCGACCAGCGTATTCACACCTGTTGCTGCGCGTACAACCTGAGGGCGGTGCGCCTCGCCTGCGTGTGTTGGAGAGCCTGCACCGCCTGACCCTCGACGCCGACCACGGCGCCGCAGGTTCGCTGGCAGGCATTCCCCGCATGCGCCCGCTCGGTTTCGAAGCCGCCTACCCGTTCGGACGCGCCCGCCTGCACGACCCGGAACTGCCCCTCGAAGTAGGCATCGAGGCGTTCAACCCCCTGATTCCCGAAGCGACGGACGACTCCAGCCTGCCGTTCGGTTTACTGCGTATCACGCTGCAGAACCGCGCCGAAACGCCGATGGACGCCACGCTGGTCTTCACACTATCCAACTTCATCGGCGACGACGGCGTGCAGAGTGACCTGCGGGGCAATCTCACGGAGTATGCCGAATCGCACGATTGGCGCGGCTTTGTGATGCGCAAGGATTCTGTTCAGCGCAACCCTCGCTGGGGCGAGCTGGCGTTATTGTGCGACGATGTGGAGGCGGTTGTCGCGCGGCGCTGGGCGTTTCAAGAGCGGTGGGCATGGGGCGCGGATGTGTTGGCACTGATAGACATGCTGTTGCGGGAGGGCGTGCTGCTCGACGCCGCGCCTGACCAGCCGTGTCCACCCGCCGACGAGCGCGGCATGCGTAGCTCGATCAGCACGCGCCTGACCCTCCCTCCGCATGGCGAGGCGGCACGCCAGTTCCTGCTTGTATGGTGGTTTCCCTACCGCGACCTGCGTGAGCTGGGCTGGTTTCAGGGCGACTCGAACGCCGACCCCATCGTGCGCAACCATTACGCCACTCGCTTCGGGGGCGCGTTGGAGGTTGCGAGGCATGTCATTCCGCGCCTGCCAGATCTGTATGACCGCACGGCACGGTTTGTGCGTTCCGTGACGGAAGCCCATCCCGCGCCAATCGCCGAGTCCGCACTGAACTGCCTCGCTGTGCTGCGCAGTCCCACCTGCTTTCGGCTGGAGGATGGAACCTTCTGCGGCTTTGAGGGCTGTAGCGCCACAACGGGCTGCTGTCATGGCTCGTGTACGCATGTGTGGAACTACGAGCAAGCGACGCTCGCGCTGTTTCCCGACCTGCACCGCTCGATGCTGGAGGCGCACCTGCGCTATGGGCTGATGGACGATGGCGCCCAGCGGTTTCGGCTGGATTTGCCGCTCGGCGCGTCGCAGTGGTCGCTCGCCGCCGCCGACGGACAGATGGGGCTAATTGTGCGCGTTTATCAACAGTATCGGCGCGAGGGCGACAACGAGTGGCTGCGGGCGAATTACCCCCGCGCAAAGCAGATGCTGCAATTCGCGTGGCAGCCTTATGGCTGGGACGCCGACCGCGACGGCGTGATGGAGAACGCCCAGCACAACACCTACGATATCGAGTTTTTCGGACCCAATCCGATGACAGGCGTCTGGTATTTAGCCGCGCTCCGGGCATGCGAGGCGATGGCGCAAATTGTCGGCGATTCGGATTTCGCCGCGGCGTGTCGACGCCTGTTCGAGCAAGGCAGTGCTTGGCTGGACACGCACCTATTCAACGGCGAGTATTACGAGCAGCGCGTGCAGACGCCCCCTGAGCCGCCGCACCCCGCGACCTGCACCCTGAAACCCAGCCCCGAAACGCCTCCCTATCAGATGGGCGCGGGCTGCCTGATTGACCAGCTCACAGGGCAGTATAAGGCGAATCGCGCGGGGCTGGGCGACCTGTTGAAGCGCGAACACATCGTGCAGAGCCTGCGCTCTCTCTATCGCTACAACTTCCTGCCCCATCTGCACGCACATTATAACAACATGCGTGTCTACGCCACAGGCGACGAGGCGGGCGTAGTCATCTGCTCCTACCCACGGGGCGAGCGTCCTGAACTGCCCCCTGTCTATTGGGCGGAATGCTGGACAGGCTTGGAGTATATGTTCGCCCGCCTGTTGTTGGACTACGGGCTATGCGAGGAGGCGTTGCAGGTCGTGCAAGCCGTGCGCGGGCGTCACGATGGTGCGAGACGCAATCCGTTCAACGAGCCTGAATGCGGCAGTTACTACGCCCGCTCGATGTCCGCATGGTCGCTGGTAGAGTAGCAGGGCGTCTCGCACCTGCTGTCATACGGCGCGATGCCGATTTATCCCAACGCCCGCCGAATCGCTTCCACAAGGGGGGTGATGGTCGCCTCCACCATCTCCAGCGTCTCTGCCTCGACCATCACGCGAATCGCGTTCTCCGTGCCCGATGCACGGATGTTGAGCCTCCCGCGCGATTCGAGCGTCCGCTCCGCCTCGCGGATGAACGCTTGAATCTCAGCATGCGTCTGCCACGCGTGCTTGTCGCGCACAGGAACCGTGACTAACTTCTGCGGATAGGGCGTGAACGGGTGCGCAATCTCCGAGAAGGGTCTCTGATAGTGGAGGTACAGCCCCAGCGTTTCGAGCATGGTAATCAGCCCATCGCCTGTGGTGGCGCGTTCGCTGAAGATGATATGCCCCGACTGCTCGCCCCCGATGAGCGCGCCCGTCGCTCGCATCGCCTCGGCGACATAGCGGTCGCCGACTTTGGTACGCTGCAGCTGAATGCCCTCCGCTTCCAACCGTCGCTGCATGCCGAGGTTGCTCATCTCGGTGGCGATAACCAGCGGGGGATTCAGCGTGTTCTGCTTGTGGCGCGTAATTGCCCAGAGGGTCATAATCGCGTCGCCGTCGACGGGGTCGCCTCTCTCGTCCACGAACAGGGCGCGGTCGGCGTCGCCGTCAAACGCCACGCCGAGGTCGGCGTCGGTCTCCAGCACGGCGTTCTGCAAGGTTTCAAGGTGCGTGGAGCCGCAGCCGAGATTGATGTTATCGCCGTCGGGTTCGCCCCCGTAGAGGCTGACCTTCGCGCCAAGTTCGTGC
>JAOAES010000014.1 GCA_026416655.1 Fimbriimonadales bacterium | reverse complement strand
CCTCGCGCGTTTCTGAACTCACACACGCCCCGAAAGTGGAAAATTTTGGCAAATTTCGGGAAAGCGCGTGAGTTCAACAGGTTGACACCGCAGGCGATTTTGAACCGAAAGGTTGACAGAATCTGTCAACCAAGTGTCAACCTTCGCGCCTATCGGCAGGCTAACGCAGGGCGTTGCGCAGTTTCTCAAGGGCTTGCTGCAGCAAGGTTTCCACCTCGCGTATCGGGCGTTTCTGTAGACGGGCTATCGCGCGGGCACTCTTACCGTGTATCAGGTGAAGCTCCACAAGCAAGCGTTCCTCAGCACTGAGGCTCTCGAAGGCGCGTTCGAGGTCGATTCGCGTGATATGCTCGCTCCAATCGTCATACCCATAACGCACGCGATTCAGCATACCGCAAGCGTCGCCCCCTGCGAGTAAGCAGGGGGCGTGTCGTTCACTTGCGCAAGCGCAGGTTCCTGAGCGGGCTATGCTGCTGATGGGCTTGCTTCAAGTCGGTTTCCACCAGCGCGAGGTACTGGCGCAATACCGAATAATCGCTATGCCCCATCAGCTGGCGCAAGGTTTCAAGGTCGATTCCACTGCGCAGGCTCCAAGTGGCGAAAGTGCGCCTGAAGGCGTGTGCGCCTAAGTGTTTCGGTAAACCTGCCCGCTTGCCGATTTTCTGAATCACCTCCAGTATGCCCCACAGCGTAAGTGCGCCATAGGTTCCCCACCACAGGGGCGAATCGTCGTTCAAGGGGTACGGGCAAGCGTTCAGGTACTTGCGCAACGCGAGGCGCACTTCAGGCGACAGGAATACAAGCCGTTGCTTCCCGCCTTTCCCGCGAATAAGCAAGCGTTCCTGCTTCGCGTCGCCTACCGTGAGCGCGTGCGCCTCGTGTATCCGTAGCCCTGTATCCAGCAACAACAGAATCAGGGCTTTATCGCGCATGCGTCGCCAATCCTTGCCCTCGCAAGCGTTCAGCAAGGCTTGCACCTCTTCAGGACTCAGCGCGGGTTTCGCCGTCGGCATCAGGCGGGGTTTCTCCACCTTCGCGAAGGGGTTATTCTCGGTTAGCCCCTCGCGCATGCACCAGCTCCAGAAAGTGCGGGGTTGGCGGTAGGCGTTATGGAGTTCGTAGTTGCTCACGCCGTGCGCCTGCCTGTGGAGCAGCCACTTGCGAATATGGTGGGGTTGCACGGCGTCGAGCGTTCGCAGGTTCAGGCTCTCCAGAAAGTTCAGGAACCGCCCGACGGTATCCCGATAGTTGCGCAGGGTCTTCGGACTCAGCCCTCGCGCCTGCATACTCTCCAGCCACAGTTGCAACGATTCCTGCAGTTCACTTACGGACTCTCCACTCCAGAGGTGGAAGGTCATGGCGTCTCTCCTGCGAATCGCCTTCCTCTACAGAAAGGGTACTACACGCAAGAGGCGCAGGATTCAAGGTACAACAGGTAGTAGGTTGCGTAGCTCAGTGGTAGAGCAACCGCCTTGTAAGTGGAAGGTCGGGGGTTCGAATCCCCCCGCCGGCTCCAGCGTTTCCCCATTTTGTGGAATAACCTCTGCGTGAAGTCGACACGCATGCGGCGAGCGGCGTACCGTGCTTTATGGGCGTTCGCATTCGCTATCACCGCAGTAAGCGTTTGGGGATTTTGGCATGCGCTGGCGTCGCTGTCGCCCACCTTACAGCAAGCCGCCGCTGTGCAGCAGCAGCTGAACCGGCTGGAGAGCGCGCTTGTGCGGATGGAGCGTTGCCTGTTGGGGCTGGCGCACGCCGACTCGCGCAAGGTGCGCTACGTTGGCTACGATCCTGCTCGTCTATTCGCGGATCTGCGGCATGCTCACCATGAGGCAGACGCTGCCGTTCACGAGATACTCACGGCGCTGTCGAGCGTCCATGACCTCGCCTTTCAGCAGCGACTGATTCGGCTGGAACTGAAGTGGGCGCAGACGCGCGCGCGCCTCGGCGAGTACGAGGTGAGCGGTAAGCCCGAACAGATTAACCTCCCCACACTGCGCACTTTCAGCTTTCGCGGGCAGGGCGCGCTGGGCGAGGCGATTGAGGAGTTCAAGCGCGCCTATCGGGAGCAGGTGGAGCATGCGCTTCAAGCCAGCCTGCACGCCTTGTGGAGCTACGCTGTTGGGTTGGGGACGGGGTTCCTCTTGATTGTTGGGCTGATGTGGCATCGCTGGGCGCGTCCGGCTCGCCGTCTGCGGCATCTGCTGAGCCAGCTCGATTCTCAGTCCGCCGACGCCGCGCCGCATGGCGACGAGTGGGAGGTCGTCTGTCAGCATCTGGCGTTTCAGGCGCGCCGCCTGCGCGAGGTGGAGATATTTATGCGCGACCTGGCGATGGGGCGCACGCCAGAGCCGATTCAACCGACCGACGCCTCCGACGCGCTCGCGCGCAGCAGTGCGTGGCTGATGAAACGCTTCGAGGAGTTGCGTTCCGAGCGACGCGAGGCAGTATAATCCTGCCGTGCGCTACATTCTCGGCATCGAGACCAGCTGCGATGAGACCTCGGTGGCGGTACTGGAGGGGCGCGTGGTGCGTTCCAGTGTGGTGGCGTCGCAGGCGCAGTTGCACGCGCAGTGGGGCGGGGTCGTGCCTGAAGCCGCCGCGCGGCAGCATGTGGAGCGGCTCAATCCGGTGCTGCAACAGGCGTTAGACGCGGCGGGCGTCACGCTCACTCATATCGATGGCATCGCCGTCACGAACCGTCCGGGACTGGTGGGCGCGCTGGTGGTGGGGTTAGCCGCCGCCAAAGCGATCGCCTTCGCCCTGCAAAAGCCGTTCGTGGGCGTGAATCACTTAGAAGGACACCTCTACTCCGCGTTCCTGACCGAACCCGACGCCGAGATTCCGTTCCCGCACCTGTCGCTTATCGTGTCGGGCGGACATACGGAACTCGTTTTCGCGCGAGGACACGGCGACTACGCTCTGCTGGGGCACACCTTAGACGACGCCGCGGGCGAGGCGTTCGACAAGACCGCGCGCCTGCTGGGGCTGGGCTATCCGGGCGGACCGGAGATTGACCGGCGGGCGAAGCTGGGGAATCCGCACGCCTTCTCGTTTCCCCGTGCGCGCGTGGAGGGATGGAACTTCAGCTTCAGCGGGTTGAAGACCGCCGTGCGCCGCGAGGTGGAACGGTTGCAGCAGCAGAACGCGCTGGACGAGGCGACGCTGAACGACCTCTGCGCCTCGTTTCAGCAGGCGGTGCTGGACGCACTGATAGAGAAAACGGTCGACGCGGCGCAGGCGCACGGGGTGGACACGCTCACGGTGGTTGGCGGCGTGGCGGCGAACTCGGCGTTGCAGGCGCAGATGCGCGCCGCTTGCAACCAGGCGGGGCTGCACCTCAAAATCCCGCCCCCGAAATACTGCACCGACAACGCCGCGATGATTGCGCTGGCGGGCTACTATCGCCTGCTCACGGGCGAACGCGCGGATTATGACCTGGATGCGTATGCCAGCGCGCCGCTGGGTAGTTGATAACCACACTGGCTAATAAGCGTTGCCCGCGAAGAATCCTACAGCAAGGTACGACGGCGTCCCCGCCGTCGTGTTCGCGGCTCTGGACAGGATGCAGGCGCGACGGCGGGGACGCCGCGCGAATGAATTAAGTGCCTTCCAAGATTAAATCATCCCGAAATGTGGGCAGCGTGTGCGTTACTTAGCGCCGCACTGTCTTTCCCCTCTCCCAACCTCCCCCGTTCACGGGGGAGGAGTCGCCCTGCCCGCGCCTTGACTCCCTCCCCGTTCACGGGGAGGGTCGGGGTGGGGGAGACTCGTTCGCCCACGCCAGCGAACAAAAGCAAAAGGGGATGCCTTAATATTTGAGGCACTTAGAGCGCATATGGGAGGTTTCGCTCTCAGTTTTCCTCAGGGGTGAACCTGTCAAGGCGAATGAATTCGCACCCACACAGCTGTAAAACCCGCCTTCGCGGGTTATTCGATTGCGTGGGCGCGAATTCATTCGCTCGGAGACTGACGGAAGCGCGTTGCTGATGAACCCAATCGTAGCGTCAGTGCGCTCGCCGGCGAAGGGAAGCCTCTGGCGCTGGCATCCCTGCCGACAAAAACATCGCACCAAACGCCGATAATTTCCCCTGGATGGCAGACGAGGAGCGCACCGAACAGGCGACGCCGCGTAAGCGGCAAGAGGCGCGTAAGAAAGGGCAGGTGGCGCGGTCGGCGGAAATCAACGGCGCGGCGATTTTTCTCGCGCTGGTGCTGATGTCCCCCCTCGTGATGCGTTGGGGCGGCGAGCGGTTCCTAACCGCGTTCCAGCATCAGATTCAGCAGGCGGGCACGTTGCGCATGTCGGACGCCCTGCTCCTGAGTGCGCTCGCGTTCCTTGCGCCGCTTCTGGCAGCGGCGTTCCTGACCGCCCTGATTACCAACGCAATGCAGGTCGGTCTCTGCTTCTCGGCGCAACCGCTGCAGCCCGACCTCAACCGGATTAACCCCGTGCGTGGCTTTCAACGGCTCTTGTCGCAACGCTCGGCAGTCGAGCTGCTCAAAGCCTTGCTGAAGTTCGGGCTGATTGTGTGGGTGGCGTGGCGCACCTTGCAGGGCGAAACGGAGCGACTGGTCGCCGCCGCGCAGCTACCGATGCCCCACGCGCTCGCGCCGATGACCGACGCGCTCTATCAGGTGGGGCTGCGCGTGGGCATTCTCTGGCTCGTGCTGGCGATTCTGGACTATCTGTATCAGCGGTGGGACTTCGAGAAGACGATTCGGATGTCGCGCTATGAGCTTAAAGAGGAATATAAGCAGATGGAGGGCGACCCGCACCTGCGCGCCCGTATTCGCCAGAAGATGCAGGAGGCGGCGCGTCAGCGTTCAATCCGGGATGTGCGCCGCGCCGATGTGGTCGTCACCAACCCTGTGACCTACGCCGTCGCCCTGCGCTACGACCGCGCCTCGATGCATGCCCCGCGCGTGGTCGCCAAAGGCAAGGGCTGGCTCGCGCAGCGAATCCGCGAAGAGGCGCTCAAGCACCATGTGCCCATCCTCCCGAACCCGCCCCTGGCGCGTAGCCTCTACGCCCAAGTGGAAGTGGGGCAGGAGATTCCCAGCACGCTCTATCAAGCGGTAGCGGAGGTGCTGGCGTATGTCTATCGCTTGCGCCGCGGCAGACGACAGGGATGAACCCCGCTCCAGCGAATCTACATCCTATGATTCGGGCATTCGGCGTGTATGCAGGGCTGTTGGGATTGAGCTTGCTGTGCCATGCGCAGGGGCTGTCGGCGCAGGAGCGACGCGAGGGCTTCCGCCCCTTGTTCAACGGGCGCAACCTGCAGGGCTGGAAAGTCTACGCAGGCGCGAACTGGCGCGTACAAAACGGCGAACTCATCGGACCCACCGAGAGCGCAGGCTGGATTGGTACCACGGAAGAGTTCGACAACTTCGTCCTGCGCGGCGAATACTGGATTGACAAGGGCGACACGCACGAGAGCAACAGCGGCGTGTTTTTCCGCGCCCAGAAAACCGCTACCCCGTGGAACGAGGGCTACGAAATGCAAATCAGCCTGCAGGACGAGCGCAACCCGACGGGCAGCATCTACAATCGCGTGCCTACGAACCTGCAACGCATGCGCGAAATCGCCCCCGAAAAGCAGTGGAACGCCTTCGAGATACGCGCCTGCGGCTCCCATATCCAGATTACGATTAATGGCGAGATGGTGCAGGATTGCGACCTGCATGCGTTCCAGCGGGGCGTGATTGGCGTGCAGCAGCACCACCCGGGCGTCACGGTGAAGTATCGCAACCTGCGCATCAAGCGGCTCAGCCCCCGCGAGTGCGATGAGGGCTGGAAACCCCTCTTCAACGGCAAAGACCTGACGGGCTGGTTCGCAACCGGCATGGCACGCTGGAGCGTGAAAGATGGCGCGATTGTCGGCGAGGCGGGGATGGGACACCTGTTCACGGAGCAGACCTTCGGCGATTTTGAGTTGCGCGCGATGATTCGTATCCGCCCGTTCCGCGAGAACTCGCCGATGAACCCCAACAACGGCATCTACTTCCGCGCTCAGCCGAACCCTGAGAACCGCAACAATTGGCCCGTGGGCTTCGAGGCACAGGTGTTCAACCACGCCGGACGTGACTATATCACTGGCTCGTTGTATAATCGCGTGATGGCGAGCCGCCTGCTCACGCGCGACGGGGAGTGGTTCTCGATGCGTATTCGCGCGAAGGGCGACCACATCCAGATTTTCGTGAACGGGCAGAAGGTGGTAGATACGCGCAACGGCGATTTCAAAACCGGGCATATCGCCATCCAGTGCCACGACCCGTTCACGATTATCGAGACGCGCGACCTCTACTGGCGTCCACTGTGAGGGCGTGTGAGAGCTTGCGAAGGTGCAAGCAGAAGCAGGACAAGTATGTGCGGGGGGCGCCGACGCTGCGAGGGAGTTAGCCCGCACCGGTTGCCCCCCTCAGTGCGATTGTACCTGCTTAGGCAGGGAATGCGCGGTCTTTGTTGAAGCTATTGTTCCGTGCGACACCCCGTTGACCTGAATCGAATCGAACGCCTGCTGATACTCAAGGTGTCCTCGATGGGCGATATTGTGCATGCGTCGCCCGTTGCGGCTGCGCTCAAGCGGGCGTTCCCGCACCTGTATATTGGCTGGATTGCGGAGGATCGGCATGCAGGCGTCATCGAAGGTTCGCCGCGCATCGACAGGCTACACATCATCCCCCATAAAGCCCTGCGCCAGAAGCCGTTCGGGCGGGAGGCACGGCAAATCATCGCGCGGCTTGCTCGTGAACTACGCGCCGAGCGGTATCAGGTCGCGCTGGATTTGCAAGGCTTGTTGAAAAGCGCAATCTGGGGCGTGTTGGGGCGTGTGCCGATTCGCTACGGGGCGCACCGCATGCGCGAGTTGACTCCGCTGCTGCTGCGCCGTATCCCTATTCCGGAGCGTCCTGACCGCCATGTGGTGCAACAGTATCTGGACGCGGCGCGCTGGCTGGGCGCATCGGGCGAGTTTCCCGATTTATACGCCTCGCCGGACGACGCGAACCTGCCTGAGCCGCCGGTGGAGTTCCCACTCTATGTGCCCGACGAGGCGCGCCAGCAGGTCGCCTACAAGCTGGCGCAACTCGGCGCGGACGGCAAGCCCCTCATCAGCATGAACCCCTCCGCTGGCAGGGATTGGAACCGCTGGGACATCGCGAAGTTCGCGGAACTCTCAGACCGAATCGAGGCGGAGTGGGGCGCGCCCGTTGTGTTCGTGGGCGGACCGGGTGACAAACCCCTTGAGGAACGCCTGCGTGAACTCAAAAAGCGTCCCCTACGCAGCCTGATTGGGCGCACCACACTCAAAGAGGCGATGGCGGTGGTGGAGCGCTCCGCCGTGCATATTTGCGGCGACACGGGCACAGCGCACATCGCAGCGGCGTTCCGCACGCCCGTCGTGTCGTTGTACGGTCCCACCAGCCCCGACCGCACGGGACCTTACGGGCAGCGCGCCCGCGCCCTGTATAAGCGTCCACTCTGTACCGCCTGCCCGCCCGACAAGTGCATGCGCAAGGAGTGCCTGCAGTGGATTACGGTGGACGAAGTGATGGCGGCGGCGCAGCCGCTGCTCAGGCTGTCTCTTATACACATCT
>JAOAES010000328.1 GCA_026416655.1 Fimbriimonadales bacterium | reverse complement strand
CGACCGCCGCCAAGAGATACTGGGACGCATCCGTGAGGACTGGGGCTTCATGCTGGCGATGGGCGCGGTGACCTGCTGGGAGCAGTTCAAGGGCGAGCGTGTGCCCACGCCGTTGCAGGCGCACCGCACCGAGTTCTTCACACGCAGCCACTGCCATGCGTGGAGCGCGGCGCCTGCCTACTTCCTGCCCATCACGATACTGGGCGCGAAGCCCCTGCAGGCGGGCTGGAAGCGGTTCGAGCTTAGCCCGTTCTTAGGCGACCTGCGCTGGGCATATGGACGGTTGCCATTGCCTGAGGGCGCGCTCCAGTTTGCGCTCGAGCAGGCGGAGGACGGCGTACGCGGACTGATTGCCATCCCCGAGGGCTATACGGCGATTATCGCAGGCAAGGAGTATGGCGCAGGGCGGCACGAAGTGAAGCTATAGCGCGTTGCGGTTGCGCTGGGGCGTGTTCACTCGTCTGCGCATTCCCTGTCGAGCCATGTGGCAAACGCCTCGTTCACGCTGGCGAGCGGCAGCTCCCCGATAAACTGCGTGTAATCGATATGCCGGCGCACGACCTGCTCAATCGCCTCACGCCTGCCCGCCCGCGCCTTGACAATCAGCACCGTCTCCGCTTCCTGCTGGATTTCGCCTTCCCAGAGGTAGGCGCAGGTAATCGGAAACCAGTTCGTGCAGACGGCGATTTTCTGGCGCAGCAGGTCATTCGCCACCACCTGCGCCTCCTCCGGCGTGCTGCAAGTCAGGTAGTAGAGCGCAATCTCCTCCCGTGGCATAGACAAACGATTCGCAGCGACGGCTACGTCCCCTGCAGCCATGCACCTACATAGCCCAATCGAATCATGGCTCTCTACCGTCGCGTTGACTTGCCTGCACGCACAAGCCGCTCGACCGCTTCGGGTTCTCGCGGCAGCGCACGGCTCAAGTTCTCTACGCCCGTTTGCGTCACCAGATAATCGTCCTCGATTCGGATGCCGATTCCTTCCGCAGGGATATACAAGCCGGGTTCGATGGTGAACACCATCCCGGGCTTGAGGGGGATATTCGGGTCAAGGTCATGCACATCCATCCCCAGCATATGAGACAGCCCATGCACGAAGAATCGGTCAAGCGTCTGCTCGTTGCCGTTCTCGTCTTTGGCGCGGAGTTTATGATTGCGGAAGAACTCCACCACCTTCTGATGCAGCTGTCCCAGCGTGATGCCCGGTTTCGCCTCTTTTTCGGCGTGTTTCATAGCGTCCAGCACGGCGATATAGAGTTCGCGCTGGCGCGGGGTGAACTTGCCCGAAGCGGGGTAGGTGCGCGTGATGTCGGCGGTGTAGTAGGAGTACTCCGCGCCGATATCGACCAGCACCAGTTCGTTCGCGCCGACGCGCCGCTTGTTGGCGTTATAGTGCAAGATGCAGGCGTTGGGACCGGAGCCGATAATCATCGGGTAGCCCTCGCGTTCGGAGCCGTGTTTGCGGAAGGCGTCCTGCGCCGCGCCCTCGAGTTCATACTCATACACGCCGGGCGCAAGTCGCTGGGCGAGGGCGCGATGTCCCGCGATACTCGCTTGTATCGCCTTGCGCATCAGCGCGATTTCGGCGGGCGATTTCACTACGCGCAACTGCGCCATCAACCGCTCCACACTGCCCAGTTGCGCCTCGGGGTTCGCCTCGCGAAGAGCGTCGGCTAAGGCGGTGCGGGCAGGACGGTTGACCAGCACACGCGGATGCGCTTTCAACGCTTCCGCAAGGAACTCACGCAGCTCGCTCCGCTCGCGAATATCTTGAATGCCAGTCTCGCGGCGCGTCTGCTCATTCGGTTCAGGCAGCGGTCCTTCAAACAGACGCGAGACGCGCGACTGGCGCGGCAAAAACAGCACTACCTGCTCCCCTAACGGACTGCCCTCCGGGAGAATCACCAGCACGCTGTTCACCGCTTCCAGTCCCGTGAGGTACATAAAGTTGCTCTCTTGCCGAAACTTCAGGCGCGTGGGCGGACTGCTCTCGCTGGTGAGAATCGCAATCTGGTCGCTTTCCAGCATTTCGCTCAGCTGCGCCCGCCGCTGCGCGTACTCACTGACGGGAATGCCCCACAGCGTCGGCGCGTCCGCCGTCGCGTACAGGCTGCCCCATAGCAGCGTCAGCCCCACAATCCATCCGAACGATGCGCGTTGCATGTCCTAAGTGTACCTCCTCATCCTGTGCGACTGGAGGCTCGGAAGCAGCTGGCGTTTCTCGCGCAAGCGCGAGGGTATAATGAAGAACTACTGGCACGCTTCGATGAGCTACTGGAAGGGGCGATGAAACTGCCCGAGTTTCTGGAGAAGGAATACAAGAGGCTCAAGCGGTCTCCGTCCATTTCGGCGGCGGAGCGGAATGGAAGAGAGTGAGTATGTCGGAAATCCTGATTACACCTGAGGGCTACGAGCGGCTCAAGCGCGAGCTGGAGGAACTCAAAACCGTCAAGCGCCGCGAGATTGTGGAGCGTATCAAGGCGGCGCGTGCGTTAGGCGACCTGAGCGAGAACTTCGACTATCAGGACGCCAAGCGACAACAGGCGTTTCTGGAAGGGCGTATCAAAGACCTCGAAACTGTGCTGAGCCGCGCCAAGGTCGTACCTCGCCCCGACAACGCGGGCGAGGTGGTGCATCTCGGCAGTAAAGTCACCCTTCATGACCTGGAAACAGGTAAAGAGCGTACCATCTCGATTGTAGGCTCGTTCGAGGCAGACCCCCTGCAGGATCTAATCTCTATCCTCTCGCCGCTGGGCGAAGCGGTGTTGGGCAAGACGGCGGGCGAAGAGGTAGTGGTCAACACACCAAAAGGCGAGGTGCGCTATCGAATCGTGGCTATTCAGTAGGATGGCTCCCCTGCCAATTGCAGGAAAACAAAGGAACGTATCGAACGCTCCATCAGGAGGTCTGATATGGCACGCGTAACCTTGTTGATTGGCTTGACGAATGGGCAAGAGATCGACTGCCCTATTAACTCGCGCGACGAAGCGCAGCAAGTGATTGACGAACTGCGCCGTTCAGATGACTTGGTCAATCTACCCGGCATTTGCTTCATTCGCGCTTCGGGTTCGTCGGAGCTGGGCGCACGGGGGGTGGTCGCCGTACACCCGCATCAGGTGGTCTACACACAAATCTTGGGCGTCGATGAGTAGCATCTGACGTGCGTGGTACGACGGCGTCCCCGCCGTCGTACCATCCCACTCCAGACTCTCCACACTTGCGTGGGAACACACTCTACTCGAGCCACGAAAGAGGAGGGATTAGCCCTCGCTGCCGGTCTCGATCGCGGCTTCTGCGGTCTCCTCTTCCACACCCTTCGGCGCGGCGACAGAGGCGATAGTCGTCTCGGGGTCATCTAACGCCTGCACGCCTGCGGGAAGCTGGATATCGCGCAGGTGGATCGAATCGCCGAAGTTTTCCAACGCAGCGAGGTTCACATGGATTGCCTCAGGGATTTGAGTTGGCAAACACTTAACACGCAGCTTCTCCACCGGGTGGATCAGCACGCCGCCCGATTTCAGCGCAAGCGATTCGCCTTCCAGCACGATGGGCACCTCCGTCTCAATCGGCTCGTCCATCGCCATCGCCCAGAGGTTCACATGGCGAATGCGCGCCGTGATTGGCTCCCGGTCAACACCACGTAATAACGTGTTGAGTTTTTCGCCGTTCAGTTCCAGCTCTATCAGGTGGGTTGTACCCGCCAGGTGCAACACGCGCCCCAGCGTACGCTCCTCAAACTGTACGGGGGTCGACTCGCCGTTGGAGCGGAACACCACACCGGGCACATATCCCTGCCTCAACAATCGTTTCGCCTTTTTGCCTAACAAAGTGCGCGGTTCTGCCTTGATGGAAAAAGTGGTCGCCATAGCTTCTTCCTCCTGTTGCGGCAGGATTATACCTCGTGGATTACGACCCCGGGCATCCCCAACGAGTGCAGGATGGCAGCAGCGTCCTCGCGCCCTGCGCTGGG
>JAOAES010000314.1 GCA_026416655.1 Fimbriimonadales bacterium | reverse complement strand
GCGCAACGCCTGACGACGCTTCGTCAGAATTGAGCGTTTGAACGCCGCCAAAACTAAACCCGCAGGGTTCCCATCTGCGAGCAGCTGCGCTTCATCCAGATCCAGCACTTTCAGCGTGTGGAACTCGAACACGAGGCGGTATTTGCCGAAGACACGCTCGTAGCGCGTTGGATGCCAATTGGGACTGGAGTCCGCCAGTATCGCGAGAGTCAGCACTAAATGACGGTAGCGTAACCAGATTGCGGCATTATAGGCGTACAGACGCTCCTCGAAGAACGGGTCAGGCTTAGACTGGATTTCGATATGGATCAAAATCCACTGCTCCGCCCCGTTGAGCAGATAGACTTTGATGAGTTTATCGACAATCTGCCTGCGTGTACGGCTGCGCGGCGTGATTTGCTGAAGTTCGTTATCCAGATATTCTACGCCTCGCGCCCAATCGATCTGCATCGAGAGTTCACTGTCTGCTTTGCTCAGCAGGTAGCGCAGATTTTCAGGTGTCTCGAGGAACAGTTTCCACGCCGTATCGTAGCGACGCTTTACCAATTTCGATTGCGATGAGCGCATAGCGTCTTATCAGTTCAGTGTGTCAAGGGAGTTTCCTGCCCTGTGCTTGGGCGGGACGCCCAAGCCACGGATTACACATTATCCAGCATGCGCCCCAGGGGGCGGTTAAGGGCGTCCAGCACTGCGGCGGCGACGGCGCGATTGGGGTCTTCGCGGAGTAGCGCACTACCCACCAACTCTTGACGATGTTCGCCGTTTTCCCAAAGAAGGATTGCGCTCACAATCGCGTGTCCTGCTTCACCTGTGCTTTCGAGAACCTGCAAGAGGCTGACCTGTACCGTGGGCGGGGTGAGGGGACGGAGCGCGTTCAGCGTTGCTTCAGCGATGAGGCGCTGGGACTGCGCCTCGCCTTCCGATGCGCCTTCCAGCACACGATTATCTGCCTGCAAGTAGACTCGCGCCTTCGCCCGACGCCCCTCACGCTCGTAGGAGACGCTCTGAATCTTGATGCGCTTTTCGGCGGGCGGCGTCTCAATCACCGCCTGAATGGGCAACGGCAGTTGCCCGCCTTGTACCGCGCGCGACGACAACCCCTTCATCATCATGCATTCCTGACTGGCGAGGTTGACCAAGTTGTCGACGGTAGCGGCGTAATGCACCTGCTCCCGTTCGCGCGTGCGCTTGCCGCCCTGATATCCGTAGGAGACCGCTATCGGGATATCGACTTCAGGGATGTGGATATTCGCAATCTGACGGCTCAGGTGGTGCGCGAGCAGTCCCGCCTCTTCACGCCGACGTAAGGTCGCTATGGCGAACTCGTCGCCGCCCCAGCGACACACCACATCGGTCTGCGGGTCGGTCTCCGCCAAGAGCAGTTGCGCCACGCGCCGCAACACCTCGTCGCCCACCAGATGCCCATAGCGCTTGTTGAACACGCCGAAGTTGTCCAGATCAAAAAAGATAATCGTAATCTCGTTGCCCTCCGCGAGTCGCTCGATGCTCCACTCACGCAGGTAGTCCGACCACGGCAGCCCCGTCATTGGATCGTAGCTGCGTCCGATTTCCGCGAGCAGGTCAAAGACCGTAATTAGCCCAACGAGCCTATCGCCTTCCATCACGGGCATCACGGTTTGACGCTGACGCTGGAACCACTCGGCGACTGTGCGTAACGGCGTCTGCGGCGTGGCGACCATCAGTTCGGTGGTCATCACCTCGCGCACGGGGGTCTCTGGCGGGACGCCGAGCAACTGTTCCGACTCCACGATGCCCAGCACGTGCCCTCCTTCAAACACGGGCAGCCCGCGTAGACGATGCCCCCTGAGCAACACCAGAGCCGTTTCAACCGTATGGTCGGGGTTGACCCATACACGAATCGGCTGTATGAGATGTTGTATGGTTCGCATGAACAGCTCGCGCTCCCCCTTCAAGCGCGATACATTTACAGGTGCAGCGACGACGGCGTTCTCCAGCAGCTGCAGCGCTTTCGGATTCATCGCCGCGCCTCCGCCTGTCCTTTCTCTATAATAGTATACGCCAATCGCATCATAGTCCATCACGGCATAAATGCGAGTTTTTTCGCCTCAGCGTGCGAGCCATTCATACGGCACATAGACGATTTGCAGGTCCGCGCCGCGTCCTTGGCTGAGATTGCGCAACAGATTCGCGGTACGGACGCCAATCTCCTCTGGGCGCTCCAGGATAAGCAACTCAATCTGGCGCGACCGATACCAGTCTCTCGCCGACTCGCGCCAGCTCAGAACGCCTACATTCGTTAGGCGCGCGACGCCGATTCCCTGCTGCGCCACCTCCGCGCCCATCAGAAAAATACCTTTAATTCGCTCCTCGGTCGCCAGCTTTTGAATCACAGAGGGAGCATTTCGACTGTCCGAGAGTGGGATGAGCCGTGCGCGCACGCGCCGATTGAACAGCAGCCCATGTCGGAAGCCTTCCCAGAATTCCGAGACGGCGCGTGGCACGGGATGCCCCGCGACGACGACAACTTCACCGAACGGAACGCGTCGTGCGTACCATGCGCCTGCGCGTCGCCCCGCATCGTAGTAGTAGGTTCCCACATAGCCTGATCGCGCGGTGTTGGGCAGGTCCGCGCCGACCAGCACCACGGGCATGCCTGCTTGAATTGTTTGCTCTACGGTTTGCCGCGCCCATTCATCGTTCGGCGCGCATAACGCCACGGCGCGCCAGTCGCCCTCGCGCAAACGCTGGGCGGTCGCTTCGCGTTCGTCAGCGGTGAAGTAGATGCGCTCTAACTGTACGCCCGGCAGATCGAGCCGGCTTTCCATCCCCCGCAACATGGCGTCCCAGTAGTCGTTGGATTTACCCTGAATCGCGATTGCCAGCGGGAACTGAAACGGCTCGGTAGGGGGCGCGTCGGCGTTGCGACAACCAGCCAGCAGGGTGCAGGCGTAGAGCAGCCCCCACAGACGCCGCATGCTCAATCCTCCAGGAGCTGCCGCAGCTCGGGGTAGAACTGGTTATACTCTTCGATGTTGCGCGTCGGGTTGCCGAGCATCCAGTCGCGCAGGTAGCCTGCCAGCAGCGAGCCGCTCGTCACCGTGAAAATGCCGTATTCCCGATACGCCTCCGCGCGAACAGGGTCGTTCACTTTCGCCGCGATGCGCTTCACGCCGAACAGCTCCCGCGCCATCTGCACCACCATCAGGTTCGTGTTATCGCCGTTCGTACAGGCGATGAAGGCGTCGGCTTTGTCCACCTCCGCACGGCGCAGGGTGTCCTCGTCCAGACCATCGCCCACAACCACGTCGCATTTGTGGCGTTTGCCCAGCCGAAGCAGCGCATCCTGCGATTTCTCGATAACCGTTACCTGATGCCCAGCGCAGCTCATCAGCAACGCCAGCGTTGAGCCTGTGCGTCCACAGCCCATAATCACGATTCGCATGCTTACTCTCCCTCCTGTGGCGCGCCGTAGAGCCATACTTGGCAACGCGCCTTGCGCAACACCACTTCGACCGTGTCATCCAGCACGGGACGGGCGCGCCCGTTTCGATAGCGCGCCGTGATAAAGAGCAAATCGGTTTGGAACTCCGTCGCAGCGTTGACGATGGCGTAGCCGCAGTGGTGCGCTGGGCGGATCAGGGTCTCAAAATCGCCGACGCCGATTTCTTCGGCGATTTCACGCGCCGCTGCGGCGGCTAACTCGCCCTCGTGCAGGCGCGCTGCGGGACAACTCTCCAGCCCGACCGAGCGCGGCGTCTCCACCAGACACAGCACCGTCAGATGCGCGTCGAACACCTGCGCCATCTCGCAGGCGAAGCGCAACGCTTCCCTGTCGTCGGGCGTGTTGCTAAATGGGATGAGCAGACGCTTCGGCGGCGCCGCCTCCTGCGCCTGCGATTTCGCCTTCTTCCAGCCGAACAGTTTTAGCCCCATCGCTACCAACCTCTTCGTTTCAGCGGATTCGACGCTCCACAAAGTGGCGCAGCGCCCAGATTCGCACGAACGCCCAGAGGATAAGCAATCCGCCCAGCAACAGCCCCTCAGAGCGCTGATAGAGAAAATACTCATAGTAAATGATTCCAACGCCCAACACAATCATAACGACGCTGACGCCGTAGCGTAAAGCCTTGCGTGTGCCCATCATCGGCTTACTCCAGCTCCTCGCGCAGGAGTTCTTGGGCGCGTTGCGGGTTGGCGCGTCCCTGCGTTTCGCGCATCATCTGCCCTACCAGAAAGCCCAGCACGCTGGTCTTGCCCGCGCGATACTTTTCCACCACATCGGGGTTTTCGGCAATCACTTTACGGGCGGCGGCGCGCAGCGCGTCCTCATCAGAAATCTGTACCAGCCCGCGCTCCTGCACAATCTTCGACGGCATCGCCCCTGTCTGGAACACCTCGTCGAACAGCTCTTTGGCGATACGCCCCGAAATCACATTCTTCTGGAGCAGGCTCACCAGGTCGGCTAAGTGCGCAGGCTGCAGTTTGGAGTCGCGAATCGCGGTGTTGGTCTCGTTCAGCCGCGCCTGCAGCTCGACGGTAATCCAGTTGCTGGCGGTTTTCGGCTCCACGCCGAGTTCCACGCACTGTTCGAAGTAGGTCGCCGTGTCGATGTCGGCGGTGAGGATGCGCGTTTCGGCGTCGCCCAAGCCGTATTCTCGGCGATAGCGGTCAGCTTTTTGCAGGGGCAGTTCAGGTATCGTGGCGCGCAGCTGCTCCAGCCACTCCTCTGTGATTTGAATGGGCACGATGTCGGGTTCGGGAAAGTAGCGGTAGTCCTGCTCGAACTCTTTGGTGCGCATGGGGAAGCTGTACGCGCCTTCCTCGCTCCAGCCGCGCGTTTCCTGCACCACCTGCCCCCCCGCCTGCAGGATTTTAATCTGTCGCTCCACTTCAAACTCGATGCCGCGCACAACGGAGCGGAACGAGTTGAGATTCTTGAGTTCGGTCTTGACGCCCAGTTGCTCGCTGCCTTCAGGAGCGACGCTGATGTTCGGTTCACATCGCAGCGAGCCTTCCTCCATCTTGCCGTCGCACACGCCCAGGTAGGTCAGCACGGCGCGGAGTTGCACAAGGTACTCTTTGGCGGCTTCCGCAGAGTGCAAATCGGGCGGGAAGTCGGTGACAATCTCCATCAGGGGCGCGCCCGCGCGGTTGAAGTCCACCTCGCTCTCGCCCGGCAGGTAGTGGAACAGCTTGCCTGTATCCTCCTCTAAATGCACACGGCGGATGCGCACCGGGAGCCGCTCGCCCTCCACCTCGATTTCCAGATAGCCGCGCGTGCCGATAGGGTGAATCTCACCGTATTGCGAAATCTGATAGCCTTTGGGCAGGTCGGGGTAGAAGTAGTTCTTGCGGTAGAACATCGCGATAGGGGCAATCTGGCAGTTCAAGGCGAGCGCGGTGCGGATGACATGTTCCACGGCTTTTCGGTTGGGCACGGGCAACACGCCCGGCATGCCCAAGCAGATGGGACACACATTCGTATTGGGCAAATCGCCAAAGCGCGTGGGACATGCGCAGAACATCTTGCTCTCCGTTAAGAGCTGCGCATGCACCTCCATGCCAATGCTCGGAATATACCGCAAGGCGTGTTCCTCCGAAAGGGGATTATACCTCATGCCTGCATTGCAGCGGACTATAGCAGCCGTCATATAGGGTTATAACCTCTTCTTAACCTTTCAGTCAGTAAACTTCCCCGCCGTTATGGGTAAGTCGATAGCGTTTCGGCGTGGATTCACGCTGATTGAGTTGCTGGTTGTAATCGCGATTATCGCCATTCTGGCGGCGATTCTGTTCCCTGTATTTGCTCAAGCGCGTGAGAGCGCACGTCAGACCTCGTGTCTAAGCAACCTGCGCCAGTTCGCGCTGGCGACGCTGAGCTATGTACAGGACTATGACGAGCTGTTCCCCCAGAGCGTGTACAGCATGGACAGGGCAATCCTGAACCCCGGCTCCAACGACCGTGTATTCACGGTGTTTGACGCAGTGATGCCGTATATGAAGAACGTCGAGATTCTGGTGTGCCCTTCGAACCGCCCTGGAATTGACTTTCAGGCAATTCTGGCGACACTGGGACTGCGCACCAGCGGCAATTTCCGCTATGCGTCGTACGCGCTGAACTTCGCGCTGTTCCAGGATCCTGCGCTGCCGCCGGGCTTGTTCGAGCAAGACCCAGTGGTGCCGTTAGCAGCGATTCAGGATCCCGTGAACACGACGATGTTCTACGACTCCGTGTACAAGCGTGCGAGCGACCCGCCCATCGACCCGCGTTGCCCGCGTCCTGTGGGACCGTTCGGCTGGGACAACTTCCCGGGCGACCCGCGCCACAAGGACGGCATCAATATCAACTTTGTGGACGGACATGCGAAGTGGTATCGGCGCGACGCGCGCATTCCGGGACGCTCGCCCACCAGTAGCGGCGAGGTGGACACCTACACGCTACCGTGCGACCTGTCGGGCATTCCGGGCGGTACGCCAAACACTTAAGCGAATCGCGACAGTAGAACCTTTCAGCAGGGGGTAGATGGCAATCTGCCCCCCTGCCTTTTTAACCCACGATTTCCTCGCCCAGTCGGTAGAATCGTCCGCGTGAGTAGGCGATTGCCCGTTTTTCGGGGTTGCCTACCGCTCGCAATGGCTCGCCCACAACCAGCATGTGGCTGCCGTATACCCGCCGCTCCAGCACGCGGCACTCGAACTGCGCCGCCGCGCCCGCAATCAACGGCGCGTCGATAAACCGCGCAGGCTCTACCGGGAGATTAAACTCGGCGATTTTGTTGACCTCGCGCCCGGAATGCCTGCCGCACACGCGCCCAATCCACGCCTGATCCTCGGCAAGCAGGCTCACGCCAAAAGTCTCGGCGCGCTCGATCAGCGGGCGGGTAAATCGCTCCTCGCCGACAAACACGCCAATCAGCGGCGGCTTGAGCGACACAGGGGCGCACCACTCCGCGCTCATCGCGTTTACAACGCCGTCAACGGACACCGTTACGATACTGACCGAGTTGATAAACCGCCACGCTTCGCGGTCAATTTGGGATAGAGGTTGCATAACATAGAGGATTGTACCCGCTGAGGTATTCTTTAGGCAGGGTGAGAACGATGGAACAGGTCATCTACGCCGAGACTCGCACGCCGCCGCAGGACAAGGTCTCGTTCGAGGAGTTCCTGGAGTGGCTCGAGGAAGACACCCACGCCGAGTGGGTAGACGGGGAGGTTGTTCTGAAAATGCCAGTATCTGTGGAGCATCAGGATATCAACTCGGCGGGCGTACCTGAATACTGGGTAATTGACCCGGAGCGTCGATATGCGGAGTTTTTCCAGCGGGATGAGACGGGCGCATATCGCACCGCGTTCAGCGGCTCGGAGGGGATCTATCGCAGTCGCATACTGGAAGGGTTCTGGCTGGAAGTGCGCTGGCTGTGGGAGCGTCCGCCGGTATGGGATGTGCTGAAGCAGCTGGGCTTGGTGTGAGGCTATCGTATGAATGTGCGCCTGTTTGTGGAGCGTCGGAAAGAGCGGTGGCAGCGGTTTGAGCAGCTGCTGGACGCCCTGCGCTGGAGTGGGGGCGCGGGGTTGGATCGCGCCGCGCTGGACGAGCTGGGCAGGCTCTATCGACAGACGGCGGCGGACTTAGCCTACGCGCGACAGCAGGGCGCGGACGCCAGCGTGGTGGAGTATCTCAACAGCCTGCTGGGACGGGCGCACGGGATTCTCTACCGTTCGAAGCGGGGCAGCGTCAAAAACGCGCTGCGACTCTTCTGGTACTCGTTTCCCGCCGCCGTGCGCCGACGCCATCGCTATGTGTGGCTGGCAATCGCGCTAACGCTGCTGGGCGCGCTGATTCCCTTCACGATGATTCTGGCGAACCCCGCGATTGCCCAGACGCTGGTCGACCCGCAGTGGCGTCCCGTGTTCGAACACTGGAAGTCGGGGAAGCAGTATCAGCCGGGCGAGATGGGCTTCGCGTCTGTGATGAGCAGTTTCTACTTCGTGAACAATTCGCGTGTGGCGATGCTGGCGTTCGGGCTGGGCGTCTTCTGGGCGATCCCGACGGTCTACCTGCTGATTACCAACGGCTTTCTGTTGGGGACTCTGGCAGGCGAGATGTATCATGTCGGCAAGCTGGGGTTCCTGCTGGTCTCCATCTATCCGCACGGCGTGCCGGAACTGGGCGCGGTGTTTTTGTGCGGCGGGGCAGGGCTGATGCTGGGACGCGCGATGATTGCGCCGGGCGATTTGACGCGCCCCGAAGCGGTACGACAGGTCGCGCCTGACGCCTTCTGGATACTCGCAGGCTCCCTCGTGCTGATTTTTATCGCGGCGTTCACAGAGGCGTTCTTCTCGTTCTACGCCTTCCCCAGCTGGTCGAAGTTTCTCTGGGGTACAGTCGCGCTGGCAGCGCTCCTGGCGTACATTCTCGGTGTGCGGGAGCCGAATCCATAAGTCGGCGATAGAGCCGTGCGCGTCGTTGGCGGCGTGCGCGGAGCCGCCAACGGAGAACCCCCATCATTATGCTTGCTACTATCATCATGCCAAGCGGCGTGGGCATCCGGAATCGGCGCGCCACATCGTGAGCGACCACGACAGGCGCTTTGAGAAACGGCTTCTCGTCACGATAGACCACCAGCCACCCCGCTGAATCGCCTGCCCTCAGGGGGGCGTGGAGCGACTCTACATGGACTGTCCAGCGATAGCGCGCCCGTTGCGCTTTCGGTATGAGCCACACCAGCGAATCGGCAAGACGCACCGAAACCTGTTCCGGGTCGCCGTTCTGTGCCTGTGCCGTCCCCACCAGCGAGCCTGCACGCAGCTCTGTGCGTTCCCAGTCGTTGAAGCCGTGTTCCATCAGCGCAATCGTGTCCGCCTCGCGCTGCGGGCTGTTCAGCACGACGGTAATCTGCCTTCGCCCATCGCGCATCGCCGACCCCGCAAAACAGAAGCCCGCAGGGTTCGTGTAGCCCGTTTTCACCCCCTCCGCATAGGCGTACTCCCGCAGAAACTTCGCCTTATTCACCATCCACAGGTCGTCCTGATTCTGGGAGCGTTCCACGATGTAGTAGCGTGTTTTGACAATTTCGCGGAAGGTCTCGTTCGCCATCGCATAGCGGGTGATGAGCGCGAGATCGTAAGCGGTGGAGATATGCTTGGGGTCATGCAAGCCGTGCGGGTTCACGAAGTGAGTGTTTTTCGCGCCGATTTCCCGCGCCTTCGCGTTCATGAGTCGCGCGAATGCCTCAATAGAGCCTGCTGTATGCTCGGCTAAGGCGACGGCGGCGTCGTTGGCGGAGCGCAGCATCAGCGCGTAGAGCAGGTCGCGTACCTTCACCACCTCCCCCTCGCGCAAATGCATCGAGCTGGGCTTAGTGTTGACTGCGCGGCTGGATGCTTTCACCACATCGTCCAACCCGCATCGTTCCAGCACGATAATCGCCGTCATGATTTTGGTCAGGCTGGCAGGGGGCAGCTTCGTGTGGGCGTTTTTGGCGTAGAGCACCTGCCCTGTCTCTGCGTCCATCAGGATAGCGGCGCGCGCTTGCACCTGCGGCGCGCCTGCCCAGCAATACGCGATGCCCAGCAGCCCCATTAGCCACGCGATAGACAGTCGGCGCATAGCCTCTATTATGACGCACAGGCTGGGAATCCTACCACCTCTAAAGATTTCTGTCCACTGCCAATAATACGGGGTGATGTGGACGCCGATGATTGCGCTGGAGCCGACGCCCGACATGAAGGTCAACCTGCCAGTGGACGCAGCGAGCGCGGATTCCAGCGATGCGGGGGTGTTTGAGCAGGTGCTGCATGAACTGCTCGATTCAGATACCGACTTGGGTGGGATGGGGATACTGATTAGCCCTCACCCCCTGACCCCCTCTCCCACACACTGGGAGAGCGGGGATGGAACCCCCTTCTCCCGCGTCGCGGGAGAGGAGTTGGGGGTGAGGGAAAACACGGAGCTTAACCCTCTTTCCTTGACATCCCCGAACCCAGTAAGCGAGGGAAAGGATCAAGTTTCTGAACTCACCCCCCTGTCCCCCCTCTCCGTGAACGGAGAGGAGGGAACTACCCCCTCTCCGTTTACGGAGAGGGGGCTTGGGGGTGAGGCTGCTTTTTCGGATGGGCTTGGGGGTGAGGTTGCCTTTTCGGAGAGGGGGCTGGGGAATGAGGTTCAGCGGGACGCGCCCCTGCGAAGTGAGGTTGCGTCCAACGAAACCGACACCATGAATCAAACTCCCCTCTCCCGCGTGGCTGGAGAAGGGTCGGGGGTGAGGGCGGAACCGCTTTCCTCTAACGGCGTGGAGGGTGTCTCCCCTGTGCCGTCCGCCCGTCAGGGCGAGACGCTCTCCTCGCTGTTGCAATCTGCAGAAGGTGCGCAGGAATCCCCTCCCCATTCTGTGGAGGGCAGGCGCGCGCCGCATGAGCCGTTCGAACCTTCTCCTGAGCGCGTTGTGCCTCCCAGCGCATCACACGGCGCAGCTGCCCAGCATGGCGCGTTCCACACGACGCAGGCGCATGCCATCGAGGCATCGCCACGCGCCGAGCCGAGCTGGCACGCTGCCGAGCAGGTGGCGCAACACATCGAGCGCATGGTCTATGACCGCGAGCGCGACTCAATCATCGTGCGCCTTGATCCGCCCGAATTGGGCGCAATCGAGCTGCGCATCCAAACCACGGGCAACGAAGTGCAGGCGTGGGTGAACGCCGAGCGCGACCTCACCCGCCAGCTCTTGCAGCAGGCGCAACAGCAACTGCGCGAGCAACTCGAATCGCGCGGGTTGCAACTGACCCATTTCGACGTCGGGGGGCAAAGCCACTCGCATTTTTCGCAGGCGCGCCCCTTCCGCACATCGATAACGCACACCACCTTTCCCACACACCCCTCAACGGCTACGGACAGCCTCAACTACGACGGACGATGGAGCGTCTGGGTGTGAGCGAACTCAGATGACGGAGGTTGTTCGATGACAATCGGAGCAATACAGTCTACTGCAAGCGGGGCTGCCTACGGCGGCTCACGCACGATGATGGATACTTACCAGTTCTTGCGACTGCTCATCGTGGAACTCACTTCGCAGAACCCGATGGATCCGGTGAAAGACCGCGACTTCCTGGCGCAGATGGCGCAGCTGAACACCGCCCAGCAGATGGAGCGCATGGGCAACATGTTCACGACCTTTCAGGCGGCGGGGCTAATCGGGCGCGAGGTGGAAGCCACCCTGCCCAGCGGAACGCGCATCACGGGCAAGGTGG
>JAOAES010000279.1 GCA_026416655.1 Fimbriimonadales bacterium | reverse complement strand
AACTTGTTGTAGGTGTTGCACCACACAACGCCCGCTTTGAGGCGCGAAGCGAACTCCAGATACTTACTGCCCTTGTTCGTCCACACGCCCGCCGACAGCCCGTAGCGCGTATTGTTGGCAATCTGCGCCGCCTCATCGGGCGTGCGGAAGGTAAGGACGCTCAGCACGGGACCGAAAATCTCCTCACGCGCCACAGTGTGGGCAGTGCTGACCTTGGTCAAGACCGTCGGGCGATACCAGTAGCCCTTGTCGGGCAGGACGCAGTCGCACTGGTACAGTTCCGCACCCTCCTGCACGCCGATTTCGACCAGACGCTCGATTTTGCGCAGCTGGGGCAGTGAGTTAATCGCGCCAACATCGGTGTTTTTGTCCAGGGGGTCGCCTACGCGCAGCAGCTGGATGCGTCGTTTGAGTTTGCGAATCACCAGTTCGGCAATGCTCTCCTGCACGAGCAGGCGGCTGCCCGCACAGCATACATGTCCCTGATTGAAGTAAATGCCGTTCACGATGCCCTCGATTGCCTGATCGATGGCGGCGTCTTCGAAAATCACATTCGCCGCCTTGCCGCCGAGTTCGAGGGTGAGTCGTTTGCGCGTACCGGCGACCGCTTTCTGGATGAGCCTGCCGACCTCCGTGCTGCCTGTGAAGGCGATTTTGTCTAAGTCGGGATGTTGCACGAGCCACGCGCCCGTCTGCCCATCGCCCGTGACGATGTTCACCACGCCGGGCGGCAGCTCGGCTTGCTGGAACACTTCGCACAGCAGCAACGCAGTCAGGGGCGTGGTCTCGGCGGGCTTAAGCACCACCGTGTTGCCACACGCCAGCGCGGGCGCGATTTTCCACGCCGCCATCAGCAGCGGGAAGTTCCACGGGATAATCTGCCCCGCTACGCCGAGCGGTCGGGGCGTGCGTCCGGGAAAGGCGTACTCCAGCTTGTCCGCCCAGCCCGCATGATAGAAAAAGTGCGCTGCCGCGAGCGGGATATCCACATCGCGCGACTCGCGAATCGGCTTGCCCCCATCTAAACTCTCCAGCACGGCGAACTCACGCGAGCGTTCCTGCAGGATTCGTGCGATGCGGAACAGATACTTCGCGCGCTCTTTGCCGGGCAGCTTGCTCCAGACCGTTTCGTAGGCGCGTCGGGCTGCCTGAACTGCGCGGTCGATGTCCTCAGCGTCGGCGTAGGCGACTTCGGCGAGCGTCTCCTCGTTGGCAGGGTTGACGGTCTCGAAATAGCGTCCACTGTGGGGCGGTACGAACGCACCGTTGATAAACAGTTCGTAGCGAGGCTGGATTTTTACAATATCGCGGGCTTCCGGCGCGGGGGAATATTGCCATACGCCCGGAGCCGTCTGCCCGTTCTGCCCGTTCCGACCGTTGCGCTGCATGGCAGGATTATACCGATTATCTCTCAGAGCGCGTGCGGGAAGAACCGCTACAAAAACGCCAATCCGACTTCAACAGTCTCTTGGCACGCATTTTTGCCCCAACCTGAAACCTTTTCTGGCGGTAGAACGTATTCATGGATACCTGCACGAAAAAAAATGCCGGGGCTTTTCAGCCCCGGCTATTGGGGGGTGAGTGGTCTGTGTGTGTCAGTAGGGGGATGGTGAAGTCTTCTTGCCGTTCTTCTCTTCGGGCACTTCCGCCACGAGCGCTTCGGTGGTGAGCAGCATCGACGCGATGGACGCGGCGTTCTCCAGCGCGGTGCGCGTCACCTTCGCCGGGTCGATGATGCCCGCCTCGACCATGTTCACGAACTCGCCAGTGGCGGCGTTGTAGCCCTGTCCCTGCGGCAGTTCTTTGACCTTCTCGACAATCACCGAGCCTTCCGCGCCTGCGTTATGGGCAATCTGGCGCAGTGGCTCTTCGAGCGCACGGCGGATGATGTGCACGCCGATCTTCTCGTCGCCGTCCACCTGCAGGTTGTCGAGAGCTTTGATGGCGTTCACGAGCGTCACGCCGCCGCCGGGCACGATGCCCTCTTCCAGCGCGGCTTTGGTGGCGTTGATGGCGTCCTCAAAGCGCGCCTTCTTCTCCTTCAGCTCGGTCTCGGTGGCTGCGCCGACTTTAATCACCGCCACACCGCCTGCGAGCTTCGCCAGTCGCTCTTGCAGCTTCTCGCGGTCGTAGTCCGACTCGGTGGTTTCAATCTGCTTGCGGATTTGCTGGATGCGCCCCTGAATCGCTTCGGGCTTGCCCTTGCCGCCAACGATGGTCGTGTGTTCCTTCTCGATGACCACCTTCTCGGCGCGTCCGAGCTGATCCAGCTTCACATTCTCCAGCTTGATGCCCAAATCTTCGGTGATGAAGGTGCCGCCCGTGAGGATGGCGATGTCTTCCATCATCGCCTTGCGCCGCTCGCCGAAGCCGGGTGCTTTCACGGCGGCGCACTGGAACACGCCGCGCAGCTTGTTCACCACCAGCGTCGCCAGCGCCTCGCCTTCCATATCCTCAGCGATGACCACCAGCGGACGCCCTGCGCGCACTACCTGCTCCAGCACAGGGATCAGATCCTGCGCCGCGCTGATTTTCTTCTCATAGAGCAGGATGTACGGCTCCTCCAGCACGGCTTCCATGCGCTCGGGGTCGGTGATGAAGTAGGGCGAGATATAGCCGCGGTCGAAGCGCATGCCCTCCACCACATCGAGCGTCGTCTCCGTGCCCTTGGATTCCTCAACGGTAATCACGCCGTCTTTGGTGACCTTCTCGATAGCGTCGGCGACGACCTTACCGATGTTGGGGTCGTTGGCGGAGATGGTCGCGACCTGCTCGACGGCAGTGCGTCCTTCGATTTTGGTAGCGTTCTCCTGAATGAACTTCACAGCGGCTTCGACGGCTCTATCGATGCCGCGTTTGACATACATCGGGTTCGCGCCTGCGGCGACGGCTTTCAGACCCTCTTTGAAAATCGCCTGCGCCAGCACGGTAGCAGTGGTGGTTCCGTCGCCAGCGACATCATTGGTCTTGGAGGCTACTTCGCGCACGAGCTGCGCGCCCATGTTCTCAAAACGATCCTCTAACTCAATCTCTTTCGCAATCGTCACGCCGTCGTTGATGACGGTCGGGGAGCCAAACTTCTTCTCTAAAACAACGTTCCTGCCTCGCGGTCCGAGAGTGACCTTAACTGCATTTGCGATTGTATCGACGCCTCGCTCTAACGCATGTCGCGCCTGCTCTGTATACAAAATTTCCTTCGCAGCCATCGCTCGCTATCACCTCCGTGCGCTTAGTTCTCCAAAATCGCTAAAATATCATCTTCGCGTAAAATGATATACTCCTCGCCGCCTATCTTAATTTCTGTACCGCCGTACTTCGAAAAGAGTACCTTATCGCCTATCTTCACTTCCAAGGGGACGACCTTCCCGTCGTCCATAATGCGCCCTGTGCCCACCGCCATGACCTCGCCCTCCTGAGGCCGCTCTTTCGCGGTGTCAGGCAGGATAATCCCGCTCTGAGTCGTCTCTTCTGCAGACTTCGGTCGTACCACGACTCGATCGCCAATCGGTTTTAGCATCTCCACAACACCTCCTTCTCCGAGAATGAAGGTTCAAACTGCCATAAATTTAGCACTCGCAGGAGGCGAGTGCTGAACGCGATTTTATTTATACCCTATCGGAATAGGGTTTGTCAAGGGGGGGCAGAGACTTTGGGGCGAATTGGGCGCGAATTCTGTATTTTTGCGAGGATAGGCAGGCAGTTCTCAGTCTATTTTCAGCATTTTTTCAGAGGGCAATTCATTAATAAGGGCGGAGGACAACAACGATGCGTGTAGCATACTTGATTCGGTTCAACTGGCGAGAAACGACTCGCCTTGCGTTGCGAAGCGTGACGATGCTTGCTGTGCTGTCTGCAGCGAGCCTGACCCAGTTATCGGCGAACCCGTTTAGCGTGACCATCCGCAGTGGGCAGGGCGTGACCTACACGCT
>JAOAES010000262.1 GCA_026416655.1 Fimbriimonadales bacterium | reverse complement strand
GGCGTGTGGTGGGCGGGCGCAGGCAACAATCGGTATGACGCCGCGCAGCCAGTGTATGTGGACTTCGGGAGCGTGAGCGCAGCGATTCTCTGCTTCACGGCGGTTGTGCCGCGCGGCTTCCCCGCAGGCGACAAGAGCGCGGGCGTGGCGACGCTGCGCGATGTGCTGTCCGTTCTGCCCGAAGCCCGCCAGAACGCCAACGTGCTAATCGCCATCCCCCACTGGGGCGACGAAGGCAAAACGCAACCCAACGCGAAGCAGAAGCGCATCGCCCACACCCTTGCCGAAGCAGGGGTGGATTTAATCGTGGGGCATCATCCCCATGTGGTGCAGGGCTACGGGCGCGTCGGCAAGGCGCATGTGTTCTACAGTGTCGGCAATTTTATCCATGCCCCGCGTTCCCGAATCAGCCGTCAGGCGGCGTTGGTGGAGGCGGTGCTAAACGCGCACGGCGTGCAATCGGTCAAAGCGATTCCCCTCTGGCTGGACGGGGGACGCCCCATCCCCTAATCGGATTTGGTCCTGCCCAGGAGCGCGCCGCCCTCCAGAATCCCTTGTGGAAAAGCGACGCCCCCCTTGCATTCACTGCCAGCATCGAGTATAATATTCCACGAACCGCGCGCACGCGCCTCACTGCGCTGCAACGAGGCACGCAGACTTCCTTTCGCGTCGCTCGGTTGCCCGCACCTGTCGGCAACGACGCCGCCTCAGAACGCGCTCAATCGCGAGCGCACCTTCTGGCAACCCGCCAGACACCCTGAAACTATCACAACAGGAGGCTGACTTATGAGTCCACGCGAAGCAATTCAGTTCGCGCGCGAGCATAACGCGCGTGTCGTTGATGTTAAGTTCACGGATCTGTTCGGCATGTGGCATCACTTCTCGATGCCAATTGAGGCGTTCACAGAGGAGATTTTCGAAGAGGGGATCGGCTTCGACGGCTCCTCGATCCGCGGCTTCCAGTCCATCAATGTCTCCGATATGCTGCTGCTGCCCGACCCTGAAACCGTGTTTATGGACCCGTTCCCCGAAGTGCCGACCGTGAGCGTGATTTGCAACGTGGTGGATCCCATCACGCGCGAGCGGTACACGCGCGACCCGCGCTATGTGGCGCAGAAGGCGGAGACCTACCTGCGCGCGTCGGGCATCGCCGACACCACCTACTTCGGACCCGAAGTGGAGTTCTATGTGTTCAACGATGTGCGATACGCGCAGGGCAGCCACTTCGGCTACTACTACATCGACTCGGACGAGGCGGAATGGAACACCGGGCGCGAGGAGAGTCCGAACCTCGGACACAAGATGCGTCTGAAAGGCGGCTACTTCCCCTGTCCGCCCGCCGACACCCTTCAAGACCTGCGTACCGAGATGATGCTCACCTTGCAGCAGGTCGGAATCGAGGTAGAGGTGCAGCACCACGAGGTCGGCGCAGCCGGGCAGGCGGAGATTGACATCAAGTACGACACGCTCGTGCGAATCGCCGACAAGGTGCAGCTCTATAAGTACGTGATTCGCAACGTTGCGGCGCGGAACGGCTACACCGTGACCTTCATGCCCAAGCCCGTGTTTCAGGACAACGGTTCGGGGATGCATACGCACCAGAGCCTGTGGAAGAATGGCGAGAACCTGTTCTATGATGAGCGGGGCTACGCGATGCTCTCCGAGACCGCGCTGTATTATATCGGCGGCCTTCTGAAGCACGCGCCCGCGATTCTGGCGTTCGCCGCGCCGACCACCAACTCCTATCGTCGGCTGGTGCCGGGCTACGAAGCGCCGATTAACCTTGTGTATAGCCAGCGGAACCGCAGCGCGTGCATTCGCATTCCGACCTACTCCAGCAGTCCGAAGGCGCGGCGCATCGAGTTCCGTGCGCCCGACCCGACCGCCAACCCCTA
>JAOAES010000198.1 GCA_026416655.1 Fimbriimonadales bacterium | reverse complement strand
GTCGGTCGGCTGCGTCCAGACCTTGATAGCGATTTCGTTCGCCATCGTGCCCGACGGGGTGAACAGCGCGGCTTCATGTCCCAGCAGTTCCGCGACGCGCTCCTGCAGGCGGTTCACGGTGGGGTCTTCGCCGTACACGTCGTCGCCCAGCTCGGCTTCCGCCATCGCGCGGCGCATTTCGGGTGTGGGCAAGGTCACCGTATCGGAACGGAGATCGACGCGCATCGGGGCTTACTTCCTCACACTCCCAAATGTGTACTCATAGCGCATCGGATTATAGCGCTGGTAGCCTTTGGGCGGGAACATCTTCTGCGATTCGGGATTGTCGGCGTACATGCTGCGCCCGTGTTGGACGAAGTATTCGAACTCGTGGCGGAAGTTTTTGATGAACGCGCGGATGGGCCACGCCGCCGCGTCACCTAACGCGCAGAAACTCCGCCCGTCAATCTGGTCGCAAATCTCCAGCAGCAAGTCGATGTCTTCCATGCGCCCTTTGCCCTGCAGGATGCGCTCCAGAATCTGCACCATCCAGCGCGTGCCCTCGCGGCAGGGCGTACATTTACCGCAGGACTCATGCGCGTAGAACTCCGCCGTGCGCCACGCGAAATGCACGATGCAGGTATGCTCGTTCAGCACCATGCAGCCGCCTGAACCGACCATGCTGCCTTTCTCCATCAGCTCTTCGTAGCCGATAATCGCGTCCTCGCACTTCTCAGCGGGCAGGATGGGCATCGAGGAGCCGCCTGGGATAATCCCTTTCAGTTTGCCCCCGCGCACGCCGCCCGCCATCTCGATTAGCTCCATCAGGGGCGTACCGAACTCGATTTCGTAGTTGCCGGGCTTATTCACATGCCCCGACACGGAGAAGATTTTCGTACCGCGCGAGTTCTTGGTGCTGGCGCCGAGCTGCGCATACCATTCGCCCCCGTTGTTGATGATGTGGGGTACGCAGCTCAGCGACTCGCAGTTGTTAATCAGCGTGGGACAGTTCCACACGCCTGCGATGGTAGGCAGGGGCGCGTGGGGGAACTTCAGGCGGGGCTGACCGCGCTCGCCCATTAAGCTCGACATCAGCGCCGACTCCTCGCCACATTCGTAGGAGCCTGCGCCCATGTGAATGTAGAGGTCATAATCGAACCCGCTGCCCAAGATGTTTTTGCCCAGATAGCCTGCAGCGTAGGCTTGGTCGATGGCTTTGCGCACCTTGCGGGCGCATTCCACATACTCGCCCCGAATGTAGATGTAGCCCCGCTGAGCGCGCACCGCGTAGCCGGCAATAATCATGCCCTCGACGAGCTGATGCGGCGCTTTATACATCAGCTCGAAGTCCTTGAAGGTACCCGGTTCGCCCTCATCGGAGTTGCAGATGACATAGTGGGGCTTGTCATCATCTTTGGGGAGACCGTTCCACTTAATCCAGGCGGGGAAGCCTGCGCCGCCGCGTCCACGCAACCCCGATTTTTTCACTTCTTCGATAATTGCCTGACGCTCCATCGAGAGCGCCTTGCGCAACGCCTGATAGCCGCCATACTGCTCGTAAACGCGAATATCGTCATAATCGGGCACATCAACATGCTTGAGCAACAGTCGGTATTCGCCCATAGTGCGCCTCCGCGAGAAGTATACCTCGCGGGGCGTCCTTCCTATCCGGCGCTCTGACCGCTGAGGTCGCTAAATTGTGGCGCCTTCCGTGTAGGTTCCGTACACCTCTTTGAGGGCGTTTACCATCTCACCGAGCGTTGCGTAGGCTTTGATGGCATTTAGGATGGGAACCATCAGGTTTTCCTCGCGTCGTGCGGCGGCGACGAGGTCGCGGAGCGCCTGCACGACGGCTCGATTGTCGCGGCGGCGGCGCAAATCGGCGAGGCGTTTCACCTGCTTCTCATGCGCCTCATGTTCGATCTTCAGGATGCGGAAGGGGATCGGCTCCTCCGCCATCTGATATTCGTTCACGCCGACCCAGACGAACTCGCGTTCTTCCACGCGCTGCTGGAACCGATAGGCGGCGTCGGCAATCTCCTGCTGGAAGAAGCCGCTCTTAATCGCGGGAATGACGCCACCCTCCTCTTCGATACGGCGGAAGTATTCGCGCGCCCCCTCCTCCATCTTGTCGGTCATCCATTCCACGAAGTACGCGCCTCCCAGCGGGTCCACCGTGTTCGTCACGCCCGTCTCGTGGGCGATGACCTGTTGCGTGCGGAGCGAGAGGAGCACGGCTTCTTCTGTGGGCAGCGCCCACGCCTCGTCGAACGAGTTCACATGAAGCGACTGCGTGCCGCCCAGCACCGCCGCCAACGCCTCAATCGTCGAGCGTATCAGGTTCACATACGGTTGCTGCATCGTGAGTGAGACGCCCGCCGTCTGCGTATGGAAGCGCATCCACCACGAGCGCGGATTCTTTGCGCCGAAGGTCTCGCGCATCTCCCGCGCCCAGATGCGCCGCGCCGCACGGTACTTACCAATCTCTTCAAAGAAATCGATATGCGCGTTGAAGAAGAAGGAGAACTTGGGTGCGAAGTCGTCGATGTCCAGTCCCCTGTCCAGACACCAGCGCACGTACTCCAGCCCGTCGGCGAGGGTGAACGCGAGTTCCTGAACGGCGGTGGAGCCTGCCTCACGGATATGGTAGCCGCTTACGCTCACCGGATGCCACTTCGGTACGTAGTGCGTCGCGAACTCGATGGTGTCCACGACGAGCTTCATGTGAGGTTCAGGCGGATAGACCCACTCCTTCTGTGCGATGAACTCCTTCAAGATGTCGTTCTGGATGGTGCCTGAGAGTTTCTCCAGCGGGATGCCGCGCTTCTCGGCGACGGCGAGGTACATGCCCCAAATCATAATCGCCGGGGCGTTGATGGTCATCGAGGTCGTGATGTTCGCCAAATCGATGCCATCGAACAGGATTTCCATATCTTCCAGCGAGGCGACGCTCACACCACACTTGCCGACCTCGCCTTCGGCTTCGGGATCGTCAGGGTCAACGCCCATCAGCGTCGGCAGGTCGAACGCCACCGAAAGCCCTGTCTGTCCTTGCTCTATCAGATACTTGTACCGCTGATTCGTCTCTTCGGGCGTCGCGAAACCTGAAAACTGGCGCACCGTCCACAGCTTCGTGCGGTAGCCCGTTTCGTATAGCCCGCGCGTGAAGGGATACTCGCCAGGGTTGCCCAAATCATGCTGATAGTCCAGATGCGCGATATCCTGTGGCGTGTAGAAACGCTTGATTTCGATACCAGAGAGCGATTCGAACCGATGCTTACGTTCCGTGATAGTGTGTTGGCTCATCGTTGCGCCTCCACTCATATTATACCAGTTAGGGGGGCGGCGACCCCATTAACTTTCACCTCCAACCCCTTTCCTGCCATGCGGGAACGCCGACGGCACGGCTGCGCTCCTCACGCTGCCAGTTTTCGTGACTCCGCAACAGGGATACATAACACAAACTCCGCCCCTTGCTCGGTCTCACCCAGCGTCAATCTCCCGCCATGTTTTTGTGCAATTTCCAGCGAGATAGAAAGCCCCAGCCCCGTGCCTTTGTTGGGGTCTTTGGTGGTGAAGAAGGGGTCGAAGATTTGCTGGCGAATGTCGGGCGGTACGCCGGGTCCGTTATCGCGCACGCGCAGCGCGGCGTAGACCTGCTTGCCGTCGTCATGCAGCCCCGTCTCAATCGTGATTTGCCCGTCCTCACGCCCTTCGAGCGCGTCGCGGGCGTTGGTGAGCAGGTTAATCACGATTTGCTCCAGCGAGTTTGCCTCGCCCAGCACGGACGGCAGGTCGGAGGCATAGTTTTCGATAAGCGTAATCCCGCGCTGGCGTAGCTGTTCCCGCAGCAGAATCAGGGCATTCTGGGCGACCTCGTTCAAGTTCACCGGTTCGAACTCCTCACGCGGCTTGCGCGAGAAGGCGCGCAGGTGCTGGATTATCTGGCTCATGCGCACGGTCTGCCGGTGGACGATTTGCAAATCTTCCTTCAGGGCTTCCATCTGGGAAGGTGTGAGCGACTCGGACTGCGCCAGTGCGTCGAGATTCTGCTGCGCGATGGCGCGAATGATTGCCAGCGGCTGGTTCAGCTCGTGCGCCACGCCGGAGGCGAGCGTGCCGAGCGAGGCGAGCTTGCTGGACTGGATGAGCTGCGCCTCCGCCTTCTGCACGGCGTCCACCATGTGATTGAACGAATCGGCGAGGTCGTCTAAATCAGGGCAGCCGCGATTGGGCAGTTCCACGCGCCGCGTTAGATCGCCCGCCGCGATGTCGTGCGTGGCTTTGACGAGGATGCGCAGAGGGCGCACCAGCGTCCGATGGAGAAACACCGCGCCCACCAGCAGGAACGCCAGCACACCCAGCATCACCGTCACGAACGATTCGCGCACGCGCTCGTTGATACTGGCGCGCAGCTCGCCCGCGATTTCTGCCAAGCGCAAGTTTGCTTTAAGGAAGACCTCGTTGAGGCGCAAGGAGAGTCCCTGCTCCAGCTGCTGCTGGGTTGCGCGGCTGGATTCTTCCAGCATAGCGGAGAGGCTTCGCTGCTGCGCCTGCGCCAGTTGCGTCAGGGTCTGCGTGGTGCGGGCGACGGCGCGCTGTCCCGCCTGCTTAATCTGGGCGCGGGTCGCCTGCTGCTGGTGGTTCGCGAGCTGGGTGAACCGGGTTTGCGCCGCGGCGCGGGTCTGGCGCAGGGCTTCGTTGGTTTGGGCGCGCTGCTGCTGAAAGCTCTGCTGAAGCGACTGCTGCAGCGCGGCGACCAGCTGGAATGCCTCGTCAGAAGGCTGTGTAATGACCATCACTGCGCGCAGGCTCCGGATTGGCGCGGCGGCGACGAGCAGCTCGCCTTCGGGCAGATGCATCAGTTGGCTGTGCGCGCTGGCGACTGTGTACAGCGATTCGGGAAAGCGCATCTCCTTCTGCCCCACACGCTTCAGGTCGGGGTGCGCCAGAATCAAGCCATCACGCTGAATCAGGGCGACATCACCGCGTTCGCCTAAGCGAAAACTGCGTGTCAGCGCGCTCGCCTCCTCCAAGCTGATGAGCGCGAAAATCGCCCCGCGAAACTCTTTCCCCATCAGGCGTACGGGGGTCATGACAGGGATGAGAGGTTGCAAGCGTCCCTCGACGCGATACAGGCGCGCCTCGCCCACCGTGGTCTCCTGCGCGCTCGTGAGTTTTTCCCAAAGCAACCGTCGGTCTGACCATGTCAACGCGGGGTCGTCCAGCGAATCGCCGATTTCCACCAGCGGGTTGCCCTGCGCGTCGAGCAGCGTCAACGCCTGATACGCCGGCTCGCGATCCTGCAGCGACTGCAGAATCCAGCGGCTCTCCTGAGTGTGAGCGTTCTGGATGGCGGGCTGTTGCGCAATCAGGGTCAGCTGCGCCGTGTAGTTGCGCATCAGCCCCTCCACCTGACGCGAAAGCTGCGCCGAGATTTGCGTCAGGTGCTGCACAATCAGTTCTTGCAGCGCGTTGCGCGTCGCCTGTTCCGTCGTCGCCTGCAGAGTCGCCAGCGAGCGTACCTGCGCCTGCTGCATCTGCTGCTCTAAGCGGCTCAGAGTCTGGTTCAGGTTCTGCGTGGTGTCGCGCTCGGTTTGCTGGAGCGCGTTGCGCGTGGCAATCTGCAAATCTCGAACAGTGTCGCGCAGGAGAGTGTTCTGCCGCTGGAGCGTCTTGTCGCGATGCGCCTCTAACTGGTGGTTGAGGCGTTGGCGCACCTGTTGCTGGGATTCCTGCAACACTGCAGCGACCCCTTCCCGCACGCTGTGCTGAAAGTTACGCAGCTCCTGGCGCACCCCAACCTGAAACTGCGTCGCCGAGCTGGAGACCTGACTATTCAAGTAGTTATAGAGCAGTGCGCCCGCTGCCAGCACGGGCACGAGCGCCATCAGTGCGTAAAACAACAACAGCCGTTCGCGTAAGCCCAGACGACTCATTCGTACACCTTTTCCGCCAGATTCAAGAGCATGTCGGGAATCGTAATCCCCAGTGCGCGCGCCGTCTTGAGGTTATAGTACGTCAGGGCGCGGCGCGGGGTCAGCAGGGGCAGGTCTTCAGGCTTTTCGCCATTGAGAATGCGAATCACCTGCTCTGCCGCGAGCGTGCCCTGCTCCGCCAAGTCGACGCCTGCCGCCGCGAGCGCGCCCCGCCGTACAAACGAATCGGAGAACGCCAGCACCGGGAGGCGGTTCTTCTGCGCGAAGTCGATTAACTGCTGCGAGGGTTCTGGCGCAGCGCACACGGGGTCGGGAATGAGCCAGAGCGCGTCTACCTTGCCTGCGAGCGACTGCAGGGCGTTCTCAATCTGCGGGGACTGCTCCAGCGGAGCTTCCTGCAGCGTGAGGTTCAGTCGCGCCGCGTCTTCCCGTGCCTGCGCGAGGATGCGCTGCGACACAGGGTCTTTCGGGTTATACAGCACGCCAACGCGCTTGATGTCGGGTGTTATATCTTGCAGCACGCGGAACTGGCGCTGGGGACGCACCGCGAGCGCGACGCCCGCGAATCGAGCCCCGCTGCGCTCCACATCCTGAATCAGCCCCTGACCGATGGGATCGACCACCATCGTGAACACGACGGGGACCTGCTGAGCGGGAGGAACCTTCGCATAATGCGCCTTCAGCAGGAGCGCGGCGTCTGTCCCAACAGCAAGGATTACGGAGGGCTTGCGTTCCAGAATACGGCGCGGCAAATCTTGATCCGAGCGGTCGCCCTTGAGCGCGAAGATGAGCGTCTGCACGCTGACGCCTTGCTTCTCCAGCTCCTGATGGATCCGCTGCACAGCATCGGTGTAGAAGCCGCCCTCCCGGCTCTGCAGGATGGCGACATCTACCTCCTGCGCCAGCAGCGCGCAAGCAACTCCCCAACACCCAAGAACGACGCTCGCTCGCCACACGGTTGTTTACCAATCCCGTTGATAACTGAACCAGATTGCTCGCCTGCCGCCCGGCACTGAGCGTGCCATCTCCGTGCGCACGTTGAACAGGTTATCGATGCGCAGGTTCCAGCGGCTGCGCTCGTCTTGCCGATACACCAG
>JAOAES010000111.1 GCA_026416655.1 Fimbriimonadales bacterium | reverse complement strand
CGGCGACCTGGTTGTGGACGACGCTGACTTGCTGAATGTGCTGTTTGATTTCGGCGGCTCCGTGTCCGCTGATGCCGCTGTCGACAAGTCCGATCTGAACGAGGACGGCGTGGTCGACGACGCTGATCTGCTCATCGTGCTGTTCAACTTCGGCGCGCAGGGCGAGGACGGCGACGAGACCTGCAACTAACCGATCGATGCATCATTCTGGGAGGGCAATTCCCCGATTGCCCTCCTTTTTCTAACTGTGCTTAAGCAGGAATTTTATCACGCTGGGGGTAGTTAACTAACACAGGAGGCGCGATTATGCGTACACGAGGATTCACCTTAATCGAACTACTGGTGGTGATTGCGATTATTGCCATTCTGGCGAGCATCTTGTTCCCTGTCTTTGCACAAGCGCGCGAGTCGGCAAGGCAGACGAACTGTATCAGCCGATTCAACCAGGTTTCACGGGCGGTGGTGATGTACACCAGTGACTACGACACTACGCAACCGCTGACGCAGTGGTTTGCGTCGTTTGCGGGCGGCGACAACTGTAACGACCGCATTCTGGCGCAACTGCTGATGCCCTATGTGAAGAACTGGCAGATGTTCCGATGCCCATCCGACCCGCAGGCGACGGACGCGATTCTGGACGCCTGCCCACAGGACAACGAGCAGCCGCCCACGCAGCAGTGTATCCGCGAATATCGCTGGGCGTTGAAGACGAACCTGGGCTACAACTATGTGTATCTCTCCCCGATTATGCGCAACGCGCAGACGAACCAGTGGTACAACAAGTCCGCTACAGATGCGCAGATTGGACGCCCATCGCAGACGGTGCTGTTCGTGGATAGCCTCTGGTGGCGCGACCCGGCGTCTCGTCAGCCCTTGTGCGGTGGCAACTGGATTGTGATGCCTCCGTGCCGCATCTACCGCAATCAGGCGGGGCAGAATGTGGACACCTTCACGATTGTCCGCAGCGAGTGCGACAGCGGACGCGCCAATGCTTGGTACGACTATCAAGGCAACTCGTGCGGCATGGGCGCGCGCCCCGCGTGCTGGCGTCTGCAGACTGCCACAGGCTGGTACACCTGGATGGAGTTCGGCGGCGCGTGGCCCTTCCATCGGCGCGAGCGGATGACCGTCGCGTTTGCTGATGGGCACGCAAAGTCGTACCGACCCTCGCAGCTCACGCAGGGCTGCGACGCGCGCCCGCAGTGCGGCGGATTCGTGCTGGATCCCGAGCAGTACCTGTGGGATCTGGATGACTACGGGCGGTGATACACGATGGAAGTCTCGAAACCCGTTGCGATTGGCATTTTAGTCGTCGCTCTTATCGCGCTGGCGGCGGCGCTATGGTTCTCCTTCGGTAGCGGTGGAAACCAGGGTGGCGTGCCCGAATCGGCGTATCCCAAATCGGAGGGTGGACAGGGTGTTGAAGCCGTCGGCGCAGAACCGCTCTACACAGGCTCAGGTCCCGCCAGCACGCTGCCGCTGGAAGGACAGGCGAGCAGTGGCGGTGGTCGATAATCAGCACGGGAGGAGCGCAAGCAAGCGGCTCCTCCCGCAAGGGTATACCTTACCGTGAGCAAAGCCGCCTCACTGGGGAGACGGCAATGAACTGATCGCAGTTCACATCTACACGCCCGAGCGATTGCCCTGCTTAGAGGCGAACAACACAGTTAGTAGGTCGCGTCATATGCCGAATCCCACTCTCATCCCGCGTTTTCAGGTACACTATACCCGCAACCGACACAGCAGGAGCGCACTATGGCGACGAAACTCTACCGAGAAGCCATCCGAGAGGCGTTAATAGAGGAGTTAGACCGCAACCCGAACATGTTCCTGATGGGCGAGGACATCGGGCGGTATCAGGGCACTTTTCGCGTGACGGAAGGGCTGTTTCAGAAATACGGACCCAAGCGCGTGTGGGATACGCCGATTTCCGAGCCGGGCTTCATCTCGATTGCTATCGGCGCGGCGATTGAGGGGCTGAAACCCGTCGTGGAGGTGATGACCTGGAGCTTCGCGCTGCTGGCGTTCGACCAGATTATCAACCACGCGGCGAAGATCCTCTACAAGTCGGGCGGGGCGTGCGCCGTGCCGATGGTGATTCGCGGGCCCGCAGGCCCTGGCAAGCAACTGGCGGCGCAACACTCGCACAGCTTGGAGGCGTGGCTGGCGCACTCGCCGGGCTTGAAGGTGGTGTTGCCCAGCACGCCCGCC
>JAOAES010000185.1 GCA_026416655.1 Fimbriimonadales bacterium | reverse complement strand
AGTGCCCGTGTTGATGCACACACCGCCGAGGTTCGTCTGACGCTCGACAATCGCGACGCTGCGCCCGAGTTTCGCCGCCTGAATCGCCGCGCGCTGCCCCGCCGGACCGCTGCCAATTACCAGCACATCCACCTGACGCATCCAGGGAGATTGTTCCATAAATCTGAGGTGTGCTCGCCCAATAGCCCACCTATCTACGGAGTAGGGATTCGGAGGCGAGTGGGGCGCTGAAGGATACACTTGTAGCTGCCTGGCGTCTGTGTTCTCTAACTCGACGCCCTTGACAAAAACGGCTGAAGCCGTTCCTATGTATACGGCGTTGAGGGACGAGCCGTGATAAGTTTTCCCTGAGGGGATGATTCCGAAAGAGATTCCTCTTGCACGGGCGGGGACGCCCGTGCCACGCTGTTTGCCGCTTGTGGCACGGACAAGACTGTCCGTGCCACGTTGTTTGCCGCTTGTTGCACGGACAAGACTGTCCGTGCCACGTCATCTGCCGCTTGCTGCACGGGCGAGGACGCCCGTGCCACGCCGTCCGCCGCTTGTTGCACGGGCGGGGACGCCCGTGCCACTTTCGCCATCAGGTATACTCTCCCCGTGCATTTTGGCACGGATTTGTGAACGCAAGTAAGGAGGCGACTTATGGCGAATATCGGTAAGGTAGTGCAGGTGATGGGGCCCGTCGTCGATGTGCGGTTCTCTGACGGCGAGCTGCCCGCCATCAACAACGCCATCAAAATCAAGGACGAGGCGCGCGGCATCGATTTGACCTGCGAAGCGGCGCAACACTTAGGCGACGACATCGTGCGTACCGTCGCGCTGTCGTCCACCGACGGACTGGTGCGCGGCATGGACGCCATCGACACGGGCGCGCCGATTAAAGTGCCCGTAGGACGCGCTACGCTGGGCAGGCTCTTTAATCTGCTGGGCGAGCCGATTGATGAGCGCGGTCCCGTGCAGACCGACACCTACGCGCCCATCCACAAGCCCGCGCCGTCCCTGGAAGAGCAGAATGTAAAAACAGAGATTCTCGAGACCGGGCTGAAGGTCATCGACCTGCTGTGTCCGTTCAACAAGGGCGGCAAGATTGGCTTGTTCGGCGGCGCAGGGCTGGGCAAGACGGTATTGATTCAGGAGCTGATTCGCAACATCGCAACGGAACACCAGGGCGTGTCGGTGTTCGCGGGCGTAGGCGAGCGTACACGCGAGGGCAACGACCTGTATCTGGAAATGAACGATACGGGCGTCATCAACCAGACGGTGCTGGTGTTCGGGCAGATGAACGAGCCGCCCGGCGCGCGCCTGCGCGTGGGGCTGACCGCCCTCACGATGGCGGAATACTTCCGCGACGAGGAGGGACAAGATGTGCTGGTGTTCATCGACAACATCTTCCGCTTCGTGCAGGCAGGTGCGGAAGTGTCCGCGCTGCTGGGACGCATGCCCTCCGCAGTAGGCTACCAGCCCACCCTCGCCACTGAGATGGGCGCGCTGCAGGAGCGCATCACCTCCACACGGCGCGGCTCGATTACCTCCGTGCAGGCAATCTACGTGCCCGCCGACGACCCGACCGACCCTGCGCCTGCCACCACCTTCTCGCACCTCGACGCCTATGTGTATCTGGAGCGACGCATCGCCGAGAAGGGCATCTATCCCGCCGTCGACCCGCTCGCGTCCACTTCCAAGAACCTCGACCCCGCCATCGTGGGTGAGGAACACTATCAGGTGGCGCGCAGCGTGCAGCAGATTCTGCAACGCTATCGCGACCTGCAGGACATCATCGCGATTCTGGGCATCGACGAGCTGTCGGACGAGGACAAACTCATCGTGGCGCGCGCCCGCAAGATCGAGCGCTTCATGTCGCAGCCGTTCTTCCTCGCCGAGAAGTTCACGGGCAACCCCGGACGCTATGTGCGCGTGGCGGACACCGTGCGCAGCTTCAAGATGATTGTGAACGGCGAGGTGGACGACCTGCCGGAGCAGGCGTTCTATATGTGCGGCGCGATCGAGGATGTGTTCGAGAAGGCGAAGGCGCTGCAGGGGGCGTAAGCGATGCGCGAGTTTCTGCTGTCGATTGTGAACCCTGAGCGCACGGTGCTGGAAGAGCGCGTGGTGCATGTGCGCCTGCCGGGCAGCGAGGGCTACTTCGGCGTGATGGCGGGGCACATGCCCTTCTTCGCGCAGCTGCAGTACGGCGTGGGCGAGTATCGCCGCGCAGACGGCGTGACGCGCAAGTTCACCGTGCTGGGCGGCTTCGCGGAGGTGCTGCCCGACCGCACAATCGTGCTGGCGGACGGCGCGGAGCTGGCGGACGAGATAGACCCCGACCGCGCGCGCGTCGCCCTGCGCCGCGCGCTGGAAGTGCTGAGCCAGCCGCTCTCGGAAGAGGAACTGGCGGAGGCACGCCTCGCGGTGGAACGCGCGAAAGCCCGCCTGCGTGCGCTGGGCGAGCAGGTGTGAGATGGCGACCTTCACTCGCGCTGCGCCGCCGCCCGATGTCCCGATGCGCCCGTCGGAGCTGGCTCTGCCCGACGCGCAAACCCTGCCGAACGGGCTGCGCCTGCTAACACTACCCGACGACCGCGCGCCGGTGGTGGAGTTTCGGCTGATTCTGCCGTATGGCGGGCGCGCCTACGACGAACCCGACTGGATTGGGCTGTCGGGCGCGGCGGCGCGACTGCTGATTGCGGGCACGCCCACCCGCAACAGCTTCGAAATCGCCGACGAAGCCGACCGCTACGGCGGCTACATCAGCGTCAGCGCGAACACCGAGACGGCGATTCTCAGCGCTCGATGCCTCGCGCCGTATCTGGAGCCGATGACGCGCCTGATTGCCGACGTGCTGCTGAACCCCACTTTCCCGCCCGACGAGGTGGAGATCGACCGCGCGAATACCCTGCAACGCCTGCGCCTGCAACGCTCGCAGCCCGCGTTTCTGGCGGAAGAGCGGTTCCGAATCGCGCTGTTTGGCGAGCATCCCTACCGCCGCCTCGCGCCCGATGAAGACGCTCTGCAACGCTGGCAGACAGAGCATCTGCAGGCGTTCCATGCCGCTCGCTATCGCCCGCAAGAGGCGACGCTGCTGGTCGTGGGCGACTTCGAACCCGACGCCCTGCGCGATATCCTGAACGACGCGCTCGGCGCATGGCAGGGCGCAGTGCAACAGGAGCCTCTGCCTGCCCCATCCCTGCAGAACGCCGAGCAGGGCTGGCTGCTGGTGGAGCGACCGAACTCCGTGCAAAGCCACCTGATGCTGGGAACGCTCTGCCCGCCGCGCACCGCGCCCGATAGCCTCGCCCTGCAGCTCGCCGTGAGCGTTCTCGGCGCGGGCGCGAGTTCGCGCCTGTTCCTGACCGTGCGTGAGCAATACGGCTACGCCTACAGCGTCGGGGCGCATTTAGACTTCTACCTGCGCATCGGCGCGTTCGTGGCGGAGGCGCAAACCGCCACCGAGAACACCCACGACGCCGTGCGCCAGATACGCGCCGAAGTCGAGCGACTAATCAACGAGCCTGTCCCCGAAGAGGAACTGAACGCCACGCGCAACTACCTGATTGGACGGCATATGATTAGCCGCCTCACGCTCGGCTCGCTGGCAGACCTGTACAAGCAGACGGTTCTGTACGACATGCCGCTGAACTACTGGCGACGGTATCCCGATTTGCTGGCGTCGCTAACGGCTCAGGAGGCGCAACAAGCGGCGGCGCGCTACCTGCAGCCAGAACGGTTCACAACCGTCGTGGTGGGCGAGCCGTCGCTGGCGGATTAGGCGTCTCCAGTAATACCTTGCTCAGGTATACTTCCCCTCACACGGAGGTCTAAACTATGCGAACTTATCTGACGCTTGGAGCGCTATGGACACTGGCAGCATTCTCGATCGCTCAAGTAGAGCCGCGCGGCGAAAACCCCGCAATCCGCGTGAACACCCTCTACGGCACTACGGGACTGATTACCGTTCCCACTTCCACCACCACACGCTTCGACCGATTCCAGCTGGGCGTGGCGATGGGGCAGAACGTGCGTACCGTCTCGCTCAACTGGGGCATTCTCGACAGCGTCGAGATTGGGGGCGTAGTCGTCGACCGCAACAATCAGAACAACAAGGTCATCGCCACAGGCAAGGTGACCATCATTCCTCAGAACTTCGACTGGCTGGAGCTGGGCTTCGGCACGATCGACCCGTTTGACGCCATCAACAAGACCGTGTACGGGATGGCGAGCGTGAATGTGCGCGTACCTTCACAAGCAGAAGAAAAGGTCGTCGGCTTACGCCTGCATCTGGGCTACGGTACGGGGATTTATCGCGACAAGGTCATCGGCGGTGGGGAGGTTTTCCTGAACAACCAGTTCTCCGTTGTCGGCGAATACAACGGCGTAGACTCGAACTTCGCGCTGCGCTATGTGTACGACGAGAATCTGCGCGTTCAACTGGGCACCCAGGCGAAGGTCATCTACTTCAGCACCACTTACGGGCTGAGTTTCTGAAAGCGCAGGATTCTCGAACGCAGAGTCGAAAAAGCCTCCTTGTGCGAAGTCGCATTTCCACAAGGAGGTTTTTTATGGCGATACGGACAGGACTGGCGTTTTTACTGGGCGTGTGCGTTGTTTATGCGGGCTGGACGCAGCCGCCCGCTGTTGAACTGAATGTGCGCGGCGACACGGTGCGCATCACCCGCGACAGCTATGGTGTTCCCACGATTCAGGCGACCACGCAGTACGGCTTGCTCTACGGCAACGGCTACGCGATTGCGCAGGATCGTCTCTGGCAGATGGAGCTGTACCGTCGTCAGGCGCGCGGCGAGATGGCGGAACTCATGGGCAGCCGCGCCCTGGAACAAGACAAAGCCGCCCGCACGGAGGGCTACACGGATGCAGAGTTGCAGGCGCAAATCAACCGCTTGCCAACCGACCTGCGCGAAGCACTGGACGCTTTCGCAGCGGGCATTAACGCATGGATGCAGGAGGCACAACGCACGGGGAAACTCCCCAAGCAGTACGCTGAGAATGGCATCGCGCCGCGCCCCTGGCGTCCTACTGATACCGTCGCGATTGCCGTGATGATGCTCCGTCGATTCGGGGGCGTGATGTCGGCGGGCGACCTGCGCAACTACGCTTTCTATCAACTGCTCAAAGCCCGCAACAAAGACCTCGCCGCAACATGGGTGAATGACCTGCTCTGGATTCAAGACCCGAACTCGCCAACCACTGTACCGCCCGAAGACGACAAACGCAAGGCGCATCGCCGCGACCCACGCCAGACCCTTGAACAGATGCGCAAGCACCTCGAGCTGTTGCCCGACATTGGCTTGAATGTCTTGCTGCCAGCACTGCGCATCGCGACGGGCGAGGCGCAAATCGAGTTCGCACGCGAACATGGTCTCTACACACAGTTCGGCAGCTACGCAATTCTGGTTAGCCCCCAAAAATCGGCGACGGGCATGGCGATGCTGGTCGGCGCGCCGCAGATGGGCTTCAGTCTGCCCCACATCGCCGCGGAGGTGCATCTTAACGGCGCGGGCATCAACGCGCGCGGAATGACCTTCCCTGGCACGCCCGGCGTGCTAATCGGAACCAACGAGAACCTCGCGTGGACCTTCACTTCGGGCGTTGCCGACTTCGTGGACGCCTTTATCTTGAAACTTGACCCACAGAACCCCGAACGCTACTGGTACAAAGGCACATGGCGCAACTTAGAAAAACGCACAGAGACCATCCGCGTGAAAGGCGCCGACCCGGTGGAGCTGACCGTGTATCGCAGCGTGTACGGACCTGTGGTGGCGATGGACACACGCAACGCTGTCGCTGTGAGCATCCGCCTGAGCTACTGGGATAACGAGCTGGAGGCGTTCAAGGCGTACTACGGCTTCTTGACAGCGCGCACGGTACAGGATTTCGAGCGAGCGGCGTCGCATATTCCTGCCTCGTTCAATGCGTTCTGTGCCACGCGCATGGGCGACATCGCCTACTTCTACTGTGGACGCCCGCCCATCCGCGCCGACGGCGTAGACCCCCGACTGCCCGTGATGGGCACTGGCGAATATGACTGGAAGGGGATTATGCCGTTCTCGGAAATGCCGCGCGTGGTGAACCCCAAACAGGGCTACATCGCGAACTGGAACAACAAGCCCGCCGTCTGGTGGGAAAACGCCGATACGCCCGTGTGGGGCATGATTTTCCGCGTCTATCGGCTGAACGACCTGATTCGCAGCAAGCCGCGCCTGACGGTGGATGACCTGAAAGCCTACATTCGCGACATCGCCGAGTACGACGAGGACGCGGGCAAACTGCTCCCGATTATGCTCCGCATCGTGAAGCGCAACGAGAAGGCGTTCACCGATGAGATACGCGCGGCGGTGACGCTGCTGGAAGCGTGGGATTGCCACGAGCGCGAGGGCAGCGCGGCGAAAGTTCTCTGGGACGCCTGGCTCGACGCGACGCGCAATCGCGTGTTCGCCGACGATCTGGGCAACTTCTTCAACCCGGGACTGTTCCGCCTCGCGATTCAGCCGAGCTATATCGGCTACGCGCTGCTGGGCAAGCAAGCCGCCGTGCCGCGCCAGTACGACTACTTCAACGGCAAGAAGCCCGAAGAGGTGCTGACGATTGCGCTGGCGGACGCGCTGACGCAGCTTAAGCGTCAGTACGGCGGCGGGATGAACCTGTGGCGCTACAGCGCGCCGCGCATGGGCTGGGGCGACGCGATGCCCGGCGTGCCCTACACCGACCGCGGCTCGTACATCCAGATAATCCAGTTCGGCGAGCAGCTCTTCGGCGAAACGGTACTACCGCCCGGACAGAGCGAAGACCCTGCCTCGCCTCACTACGCCGACCAGCGCGACCTCGCGGGCTGGTGGTTCTTCAAGCCGATACGGTTGAAGTAGCACGCATTATTCCCGCACGCCGACGCTGTGCATCCAGCCTGCAGCGTCGGCGTGTGGGCTGGCAAATGTTAGGGCAGAATCGGACCTGAGATGCGCTTGAAACTTGTGTTCGGGCGACGCAACGGCACCTTCGAGGTTCCTGCGCACTACAATCACCTGGTGCAGTCGCTTATTTATCGCCACATCGACGCCTCGCTGGCGCGCAATTTACACGCACATGGTATAGGGGAAGGACATACGCGCTTCCGCTACTTTACTTTCTCGCGCCTGCTGGGAAAATTTAAGCGTGAAGGTAACTTCCTGCGCTATCATGGCTACGCGACTCTCTACCTTGCCTCGCCAAACACGGCACTGTTAGAATCACTGGCGCTACGCTTATCGGTTCAAGGCGAGATTCAGCTGGGCGGTCAGCGTGTGCCTCTGCATCGAATCGATCTCTTGCCAACCCCGGCGTTAGGCGATGCTGTTGTGGTGCGTGCCCTTTCGCCGATTACGCTCCGCGCCAAGCAGCGTATGCCTGCCCCTGCCGTCCGCTATCTCACGCCGATGGAACCCCGCTTTGGCGAGCGTATCATCCAGAACTTGCGTGCAAAAGTACGCTTCTGGTACGGACGCGATATTGAACCCGCTCACGCCGCGTTCATTCCTCAGCAAGTCGATTCCGAACGCCACCAGCATGCAATCAACTTCAAGGGCACTTGGGTGCAGGGCTGGACAGGAGTCTATCAGCTGAGTGCGCCTACCGAATACCTGCAGATGGCGCTGGATGCAGGCATCGGCGAGCGCAACTCGGCGGGCTTTGGTTGTGTGGAA
>JAOAES010000050.1 GCA_026416655.1 Fimbriimonadales bacterium | reverse complement strand
GTGGGGAAGAAATACTCCGAGAAGGCGATGGAGTTCCGCAAGATGGCGGAGGCGGATGGAGACGACGAAGAGGATTAGCCCTTCGGAAACTCCGGATGCATCCGCATCAGCCAGATTTGCCCCGTGTGATAGGCAGCGTGTTGCGCTACGCGAATCAGCCCTTCCCGCCCCGTTATCGCGTCGCCGATTGGGCTGCGCAGCGGCTTGGCTAACTGCTCCGGCGTGGGCGATTCGATAATCGGCGCGAGTGTCTCATATGAAAAGCCCAGCGCACGCGCCACATCCCGCGCGTTGCACAGCGATTGGGAGAGCGGAAACGGCTTCTCGTTCAGGAACGAGTCGGTACAGCACGCCAGCACGTCCGCTTCAAACTCGTTCGCGGGCTGCCAGTCGCCCAAATGATGCGACCAGTAGAGTTCCGCGCCTGCCACATGGTACAGATATTCGGCAATCGAGTGCGCTCCCTCAAACATGCGCCAGTTCAGTTGCGCATCGCTCAGCCCTTCAATCGCCTGGGCAAGACGCGCCCGCGTGAATTTCCAGATGTCCGCAATCTGCTGCATGCTATACCTCGCTTGCCCACTGAAACAGACCGGACAGAATCGGAGGCTCCCCGGTCTGCATCACAGCAATAGCCATTTCAGCTAGTACCCAGCCTTCCCCACCTGAGCAACCGCATCCGTTCTCAACTTCATCCCCCTTGCCTGATAAGGGTACACTGGGCAGGTTCAAAATAGAGCGTCTCATCGTCGGTTCCTCCTTTCGCAGGGGGTTGCCTGCATAGTTATTATACCTCAATTTTACGAGGTTATCGGTCAACGTTCTCAACGCGCCTGCGAAAGTTTCCCCAATAGGTATACTTTCCCCGCAGGAGCGAGGGGAGTATGCATTTCGAAACGCGAGCGATTCGAGCTGGGCAGGCGCCAGACCCCGCTACGGGGGCGATTATCACCCCGATTTACGCCACCACGAACTTTCAGCGCCAGTCGATAGACCAGCAGGAGGGCTACGCCTATTCGCGCGTGTCGAACCCGACCCGCGCGGCGGCGGAACAGTGCCTCGCGTCGCTGGAGAACGGCAGGTACGGCTTGCTCTTCGCGTCGGGCATGGCGGCGGAGGTCGCGCTGCTGGGACTGCTCCGTCCGGGCGACCATGTGGTCTGCACGCGCGATGTGTACGGTGGCACGATTTCAATGTGGAAGCACCTCGCCCCGCAGCGTGGAATAAGCGTCGGCTACGCCGATATGCGCGACCTGAACGCGGTGGAAGACGCCATTCAGCCCACCACGCGCATGCTCTGGCTCGAAACGCCGACGAACCCGCTGACCTATGTGCTGGATATTCCCGCGCTCGCGGAAATCGGGCGTCGGCGTGGGCTACTGACCGTGCTGGACAACACCTTCGCCACGCCGTACCTGCAGAACCCGCTTGATATGGGCGTGGATATTGTCGTGCATAGCGTGACCAAGTATCTGGGCGGACACAGCGACGTTCTGGGTGGCGCGCTGGTGTTCAATCGCGACGATTTGTATGAACCTTTGTGGGATCAGCAGGCGATTGGCGGGGCGGTGCTGTCGCCGTTCGAGAGCTGGCTGCTACTGCGGGGGATGAAGACGCTTGCAGTGCGCATGCGCGCTCACTGCGAGAACGCGATGGCGATAGCGCGGTATCTTGCTGAGCATCCGAAGGTGGAGCGCGTCCTCTATCCGGGGCTGCCTGACCATCCGCAGCACGAGCTGGCGAAGCGGCAAATGCGCGGCTTTGGCGGGATGATTGCGGTGTACCTCAAGACCGACCACGTGGGCGTCGATAAGTTCTGCCAGAGCCTGCGCCTGTTCAACCTCGCCAGCAGTCTGGGCGGCGTCGAGTCGCTGGTGGGCTACCCCGCCACGATGTCGCACGAGGGCTTGACCCCTGACGAGCGAGCGGAACGCGGCATCACCGATAACCTCGTGCGCCTGTCTATCGGGATTGAGCATGCGGAAGACTTGATTACCGACTTAGAGGCAGCGTTGAGAGCGATTTGAGGTACTATTTTCTCTGATGAAAAGCGTCTCTGCACAATGGTTCGACCAGCTTAGGAATGTTCTGGATGCCCTGAGTGCGCCAGTGCAAGTATATTTGTACGGCTCCTATGCGCGAGGCGCGATGCAGGCTGATTCGGACTGTGACCTGCTTGTTATAGTGCCTGATAGTCTCGATATCGCAGCCCGTGAGCAATTACTTGATGCTATCTACGAACTGGGGATTCTGAACGACATAGTGTTCAGCTGTGCAGTATTTACACAGAGTGAATGGCAGCGGTTATGTGAGCTTCAGACCCCTTTCGCAATCTCTGTGTGTGCGGAAAGGATACCACTATGGATCAGCGAGAAACGATTATCCGATATCGCATAGAGCGCGCCTACGAGTCCCTGGAAGAAGCGCAACTGCTCATCGATAATCAGCATTTCGATGCCGCAGTGAATCGTCTGTACTACGCCTGCTTCTATGCATCGGTGGCGTTGTTGATGTGCCACAACTTGGCTGCTTCGAAGCACTCTGGAGTCATCGCTCTGTTTAACCAGCACTTTCTAAAGACGCGGATTATAGACCCAGAGGTGGGGAAGACACTCAACAGGCTTTTCGATGTACGCAACCGCAGCGACTACGAGCCATTGGTACGGCTCGATAAAGACGAAGTAATTCTGTTTCAACAACGCGCTCGCCAGTTCGTGGACACAGTCATCGATTTAGTTCGACAACACCTTCCGCAGGAAGAGTAAGGACTTGCTACATAGGCTCCTCCCGCTCCATGCGCTCCGGCGCGGAGACGCCCAGCAGGCTGAGCGTGCGCGCCAGAACTGTGCGCGTGGCTTGCGTGAGCAATAATCGCGCCGATTGCAACGCTGGCTCCGCGCCCAGCACGCGGCACTCGGTGTAGAATCCGTGAAACGCCCGCGCCACATCCAGCGCGTAGGCGGTCAGGCGATGGGGCGCGTCGTGCTTGACGGCGAGCGCAATCTCGTCGGGCAGGTCGGCGAGTTTTTTCACCAGCGCAATCTCCGCTTCGTGCGTTAGCACGCTCAGGTCGGTCGTCGCGGGGTCGGGCATGGCTACGCCGCGCTCCGCCGCCGTGCGGTCGATGCTACAGATGCGCGCGTGGGCGTACTGCACATAGAACACGGGGTTCTTCTCCGACTGCTCCTGAGCGAGTTCGATATCGATGTCCAGCGTGCTGTCGTGCGAGCGAAGCAGGTAGAAGAAGCGCAGCGCGTCCACGCCGATTTCGTCCATCACCTCGCGCAGGGTGATGAACTCGCCCGCGCGTTTGGACATCCGCACCGGCTCCGTCCCACGAAACAGGTTCACCAGCTGGTAAATCAGGATATGCAGGCGGTTCGGGTCGTAGCCCAGCGCCGCCATCGCCGCCTTCATACGGGCGACATAGCCGTGATGGTCTGCCCCCCACAGGTCGATCATCAGATCGTAGCCGCGCTCGTACTTGTCGCGATGGTAGGCGACATCGGCGGCTAAGTAGGTCGGCATCCCGTTCGCACGCACCAGCACGCGGTCTTTCTCATCGCCGAAGGCGGTGGACTTGAGCCACAGCGCG
>JAOAES010000031.1 GCA_026416655.1 Fimbriimonadales bacterium | reverse complement strand
GCTGATTCGTTCGTCCGCCTGATGCGCCTCGCCGTCGCCTTCGAAAGCCGCGCCAATCGCGACGAGGTTCGGCATCGTACGCGCATAAGTACCGCCTCCCATCGTGGTCGGTTGCGTCTCGTAGTCCCCCGTCTCCTCGCGATAAACCTGCAGGATTGCCTGTAAGAACGGCGTGTCAGGCGGGATATAAAGCGGCGGCGTGTGGCGCACATCGCTCAGTACGAAGCCCGTTTGCTCCAGCGTTGGTTGCAGACGTTCCTTGAGCGCGTCCAGCGACCAGGTTACGGGATAGCGGATATTGAACACACATAGCACGCGCCTGCCGTCGTAGTCGAACACGCCAAGGTTGCTGGTGAGCGCGCCCGACGCCTCGTCTGCATGGGCAATCCCCAACGCCGCGCCATCCAGCGACTCAGACCAGCTCAGCACGGTATGCAGCCACTGTTCGTTATCAGGCAGGTTGAGTGGCTCGATCGCTTTGAGCAGGCGTGTCACGGCGTTGATTCCACCTTCGGGATGGCTCCCGTGGGCTGATTTGCCTTTCGCGATGGCTCGCCAGCCCGCCGGGTCAGGAGACCACGCCACCTCCTCCACGGCGGTGTTCGGCTGCAAGGGCGTGTTGATGAGCGCCTCGGCGCGGTCGGGAACCATGTTGTGCCGCTCGCCCCCCTTCGCCCATAGGATGCGCACTCCGTCCGATGGCTCCACCACTTTTTCCAGATAGAGGTTCGCGATACCTTTCTCGCCATAGATGAAGGGCCAGCCCGCGTCAGGGCTGACACCCCAGACGGGACGCTCAGGCTCTTTTTCCATGTAATAGCGCATGCATTCCCAGCGGCTCTCCTCGTCGCAGCCGATAATCAGCCGCACGCGCCGTTTGAGGGGGACGCCCAGCTCCTTCAACGCGCGCAGCGCGTAGATGCTGGCTAACGTCGCGCCCTTGTTATCGGTCGCCCCCCGCGCATAGATGTAGCCGTCGTGAATCTCCGCACCGAAGGCGGGATAGTTCCAGTCGCTGCCCGCGGGCACGACATCGATATGGCTCAGTGAGGCGACCATTTCCGCGCCGTCCCCCAGCGTCATATCGCACGCATAGCCCTCAAAATCGCGCGGGTTCAGCCCGAACCGCTCTCCCATCGCCAGCGTGACATCGAGCGCGTCGCGCACGCCCTTGCCGAACGGCGCGCCCGGCGCCCGCTCATCCTCGTTGCGCACGCTTGGCGCACGAAGCAACGCCTGAAAATCGCGAACCATCTCTTCCGTGTGGTCGTCCACCCACTGGATCAACGCCTCTCGGTTCATAGCAGGCTCAATTTTCGCTCGCAGGTGGAGAAATCCTGCACCTTCTTTACCGTAGGGCGTATCTGCCGAAAGGCACTCATCTATTGCAGCGGCTCATAGCAGAGCCACACCGGACAGGGCGCGTGCTTCATCACATGGGCAACCACGCCCACTCCCAAGGGGTTCTCCATCGGCAGCAATCTGCGGTGGTCGGTCATAACCAGCAGATCAGCCTCTACCTCCTCCGCCTCGCTCACCAGTCCCGGTCCTACTTCACGCGCCTGCACCAAATCGGCGGCGACGACGACCCCCTCCTCCTGCGCGATATGCTCCGCCTCCAGCAGTATCTGCTCTGCCTCGTGGACGCCCGGTGGCTCAGGCGCGTCGACCTCATGCGTGTAGCCCACAACCAGCACATAGACCAGACGCAGGTTGCTGCGAGTGTGCTTTGCGAAACGGCAAAGCCAGCGCAAGATGCGCTTGTCATGTTCACTGCCCCGATACGCCATCAGGATCGTTCGCATCACTACCGCTCCAAGAAATAGCGCACGGTGGACACCACCACCTTCGGCTTTCGCATCAGCGCCAGGCGCAGAATCCACGCCGATTGATTGTGCAACAGATGATGCCACCACTTACGCGGATAAAACTCCGGGATAATCACGGTCAGCTGGTCTAACTGCTCTTGCTCGATAAGCTCATCGATGTATTCTTCTATTGGCTCAATAAGCGAGCGGTGTTCCGAGTCGATGATTTTGAGCGGGATGTCGGGCACGAACTGTCGCCACTCCTGTTGCATCTTTTCGGCGGCGGGAGTGACGAGGCGTAGTTCGGTCTCCTCATCTTTGGTGCGTTTCAGCACGCGCCTGTAGACAGCGGGCGGGCGCGGGTCGACATTGATATGCAGCGCCTCGATTTCATCAGGAGGCACGAGTGCGCGGGCGTAGTCCAGCGCCTGCAACACGCCCTGATGCACGCTCGGCACCAGCACCACCACTTTATGGCGTGTGGCGCGCGGCGGCGTGAGCTTGGGCTTGAGCTGCGCCTTGATTGTCATGTAATGCTCATGCACCTTGAACAGCAGGAACATCAGCACCCCGATGGAGACCAGCGTAATCCACGCGCCGTAGCGGAAGTTCGCGACCAGCTGCGTCATGAACACCAGCCCCGTCGTGAACGCGCCGAATCCGCTAATCAGCATGCCGATGCGCCAGCGCGGGGGCTTCACGCGAGCGAAGCGTCGCGCCATGCCCGCCTGCGAGAGCGTGAACCCGATGAATACCCCCACCGCATAGAGTGGTATCAGCGCGTGAGTGTCCCCCCGAAAATAGATAATCAGGAGCGCAGAAAGCAACCCCAGCAGGATGATGCCGTTGTTAAACACCAGGCGGTCGCCCAGATTCGCGAGCTGGCGCGGTGCGAAGCGAGCGTTCGCCAGCACGGACGACAGGCGCGGGAAGTCTACATACGCCGTGTTCGCTGCCAGTATCAAGATGAGCATCGTTGCTGCCTGTACCACATAGTAAAACCACTCGAAGGGCGTCCCTTCCAGCACCGTGCGAGCGAGGCGCGAAGTGAGCGTCTCGATAATCTCGCCGTGTTCGTTTTTCACTGGCAATACCTGAAAATAGGACGCTGTGTAAGTGATGCCCAGCACCAACCCTGCCAGAATGAACGCCATCAGCAGCAGCGTAAGCGCAGCGTTGCGCGACTCAGGTGGCTTGAAGGCGGGCACGCCGTCGGAAATCGCTTCCACCCCCGTTAGCGCAGAGCAACCTCGTGCGAAAGCGGTCAGTATCACCAGTAGGCTGAGTGCCTGCGCGCCTTCGCCATAGGGCGGATACGGTTTCGGTTCGATATCGCCCGCAAAGCCCCGCGCCAAGCCGACCATGATTAGAATCGCGAAGGTCAGCACGAAGCCGTAAGTCGGCGGTGCGAACACCAGCCCCGATTCGCGCGCGCCACGCAGGTTGATGTAGGTCATCAAGGCGATAAAGAGAATGCAGAGCGACACGCGATACGGCAAAAGTGTCGGGAACGCGGAGATAATCGCGTTGACGCCTGCCGCGATACTCACGGCGACGGTCAACACATAGCCCACCAGCAACGCGGACGCCGCCAGCACGCCCCAGAACTCGCCCAGATTCTCCCGCGAGACGATAAACGCGCCGCCTCCCTGTGGATAGGCGTACACCGTCTGCCGATAGGAGAACACCACGATAAATAGCAGAGCGACCACCGCCAGCGAGATAGGGAATGCCAAACGCAACGCCTCTTCTCCCGACGCCCAGAGTACCAGCATCATCTCCTCAGTGGCGTAGGCGGACGACGAGAGCGCGTCGGAAGCGAAAACCGGTAAAGCTAACAAGACGGGCAGTCGCTCATGGCGCGCCCGCCGCGTTGATAACACCGGACCGATTAACAACCGCCAGATTCTGCCCAGCATTCAGACCTTCGGGGAAGAAGTATACCTGGTATGCGCCCGCAGCCACGCTTGCGCATAGCGGTAGTCATCCTCCGTGTCTACATCGTAGGCAAGCTCCGGAGCCGCGTCCAGGTTAAAATGGAGCTGTGCGCCCAGCAGCCGCTCCGCTAAGGGGGGAAGGCTGCTCAGCGCGAGGCGTCCCGTGAGAAATCGCGCCGCCAGCGGCGCAGCGGTCGTCATCAAACGGTAGTGAAACGCGCGGGTCAACGTCAGCACGACCCGCGCCGCTGACTTGCGCGCCCTCGCCAGGCGATGCAGCAGCGGCGTCTGCGCCTCCAGAAAGCCCACGCGCAGCACACTGACGGACGCGCTAATAAACCGCCCTTCCGTAAACTGCAGCGCGGTATAAGGCGCACCGGGAAATATCCGCACAAACTCCTCTTCGGGAGTCCAGCCCACAACGATGTCAGCATCCGGTGGCGCGGCGTGAAGGAAGTTGCAAATCGCCTTGCCCGTAATCATCGGCAAGTCCACTGCGCAGTGCAGGAACTGCGCTTCTGATGCGAGTCCCAGCCTCTCCACGCCGCGGAGCAGGTTGTCAATCGGATCCGCGCCCTCCGTGGCGAACAGCACTTGAACCCCTGAGGGGCGCAAAGCATGCAGTAAAAGCTCCGAGCCGACGACAGCAATGCGCTCCACTCCACTCTCTTGCAGGGCATGAAGAACGCGCTCGACCTGCGTGCTACCGCCAAGCTGTAGCAATCCCTTGACAGGGTGTCCCGCCACCTCCGCCAGCGCGGCAGGCGCGCGCCCCCCTGCGATTAAAACTGCGTCCATCTTCCAGATTATGACCGAGATAGTCCCCCGTAGAATAGGGACTAAAGTCCTAATTCGGGGGAAGATGGCGCAATTCTTGGCATCCAAGCCACTCAGGCGTAGGCTGTT
>JAOAES010000172.1 GCA_026416655.1 Fimbriimonadales bacterium | reverse complement strand
CTCGAAAATACCACATAAATACTGACAACGCCCATCGCCCGCATGGGTTATAATAGAGCGGTGTGATGGGCGAAAGTGGAGAGCGTGATGAAACTCACGACCCTGCAACAGGCAGACGAATATGTGCGGCGCGGACGGCTGAAGCAAGCGGTGCGCGTGTTGCAACGCGCTGTGCAGGCAGGCGACGCCCCGCTGGAGTATTATCTGCGCCTCGCAGAAGTCTACCGCCTACAAGATAACTGGCACGATGCCATCAACGCGGTGCGCGCCGCGCTCCAGTGTAACCCTCACGCAGTGCCGGTGCGCGAGCGTCTGGTCGAACTGCTCATCGAGAGTGGGCAGCTGGCGGAAGCTGTTGCTGAATGCCGACGCTGGCTCCGCGAAACGCCTGACCACCCTATCCCCCTGGAACACATGCTCGACGCTTACTGGCAATCGATGGATTATGAGCATGCCCTGCAGGTTGCCAACCATCTGGTGCAGCTGCAGCCGCAATCGGCGCACTATCGCCTGCGACGCGCGCGCCTGCTGGACAACCTCGGACGCTATGCACAGGCAATCAGCGATTACGAACACCTCGCCTTCGATGTCACGGCTCCGCTGGAGATTATTGTCTGGGCGATTATCGAGCTGGAACGCCTCGACAAAGTGCAGATGGAGATGCTGCTGCACCTGCTCACGGAGGACGCGGTGTTCCGTATCAAGTTTCTGCGCGACCCGATTGGCGCAGCGCGCGAGCGCGGCTTCGTCTTCAGTCGCGTGGGCGAGCAGATGCTGGAGCATGTGCCGAACGTGCTAAACGATTTGCCCAAGCCGCCCCGTCGCTATGCCGACTATAACTGAACGCTTGCGTCCCACGCTGGAGAGCGTTGGGCGACGCACGCTGGTTATGGGCGTACTGAACGCCACGCCCGACAGCTTCTATGACGGCGGGCGCTACGCAACGCTGGACGCCGCGCTCGCCCGCGCCGAGCAGATGCTCGCCGAAGGCGCGGATATCCTCGACATCGGCGGCGAATCGACCCGACCCGGCTCCGAACCTGTGTCCGAAGAGGAGGAGATTCGGCGCGTCATTCCGCTGATTGAAACCGTCGCCGTGCGTTTTCCTGAAGCGGTCATTTCGGTAGATACCACCAAGAGCCGTGTGGCACACCTCGCCTTGCAGGCGGGCGCGTGCATCGTGAACGATATCAGCGGCGCAACTTTCGACCCCCGCATGCTCGAAATCGTCGCGCAAGCGGGCGCGCTGGTGGTGCTAATGCACATTCAGGGCACGCCGCAGACCATGCAGCAGAACCCCACCTACGACGATGTGGTGGCAGAGGTGAAAGCGATACTGTACGCGCACGCCCGACGCGCTATCGACGCCGGCGTGCTGCCACAACATATCTGGCTCGATCCGGGCATCGGCTTCGGCAAAACGGTGCAGCATAACCTGCAGCTATTGCGCGGGCTGCCTGAACTCGCGACGCTGGGCTTCCCAGTCCTTGTAGGAACCTCACGCAAGTCGTTCATCGGGCATATTTTAGGCGGACTGCCCCCCGAAGAGCGGCTGGAAGGCACGCTCGCCACGCTCGCCCTCGCTGTCGCTTGGGGCGCGGATATCGTGCGCGTGCACGATGTGAAGGAAGCTGTGCGGGCAGTGAAGGTGGCGGATGCGGTATGTAGAGAACGAGGTACAATTCTGCCATGAAACCTGAATCGACCTTGATTGTGCAGATTCGCGCTTTGGAGACACAGCTGAGAGTTTTACAGGCGCGAGTCGCTGCCCAGAGCGACACTGAGACAGACCATCTGCCGCCCATTCGTTCTTTCGGCGATCTGTACGGCATTCTACGAGGTGAGGCAAGCGCCACTCTGGACGAGATTCGTGACGCTGAAATAAGCTGGGAATGGGAGGACGAACCGCCGAGCCATGATCTACATCCCTGATACACATGCGCTGGTATGGTTCCTCGATGGGGATCCTCAGATATCCCAGTCGGCTATTCAAGCACTATCTGATGCCAGCGCCCGTGTGGTAATCCCCACAATCGTTATTGCTGAAATACACTTTTTATTTACACGACAGCGCATTCAGACCGATGTAAAGCGTGTGATGCAATACATTGCTCATACTCCAAATGCGACAACATATCCCCTCGATGAACTGGTCGTTGAGAATCTCCCTACCCAACTACGCATCCACGACGCTATTATCGTCGCCACAGGTATCGTTTTTCGTGACATCTTAAACGAGCCGACAACTCTTGTCACTCAAGACGCCCGTATCACAAGTAGTGGTTTAATCCAAACCCTTTGGTAGTAGCATAATGAGTAATTGTCTCCTTAAGAACGGACGCCTGCTCGACCCCGCACAGGGCTTAGACATGCGCGGCGACCTGCGTATGCGCGGGGGGCGCATTGCGGAAATCGCGCCTTCATTGACGCCCGAAGCAGGGGAGACGGTTATCGACTGCGCCGACTGCTGGATTGCGCCCGGCTTGGTGGACATCCATGTGCATCTGCGCGAGCCGGGACAGAGCCACAAAGAGACCTTGCAAACAGGGGGCGCGGCGGCGGTGGCGGGGGGCTTCACGAGCATCTGCTGCATGCCCAATACCGACCCGCCGTTGGACAGCCCGACGCTTGTGCGTGAGATTTTAGCGAGAGCCGAGCGCGAATCGCCCTGCAAGGTGTATGTAGTGGCTGCGCTCACGCAGGGCATGCGCGGCGAGGTTCCCTGCGACTACCACGCGCTGAAGCATGCAGGGGCGGTCGCCTGCTCCGACGACGCTTTCCCCGTGCAATCGGCGGAGGTGATGCGCCGCGCGATGCGTGGCTGTGCGGCGTATGGCTTGCCCGTCGTGACACACTGTGAGGATAAGACGCTCAGCGAGGGCGCGAGCATGCACGCGGGAGCGGTCAGCGCGCGGCTGGGGCTAAAAGGCGCGCCTGCGTCTGCCGAGACCGTCCACATCGCTCGCAACGCCCTGCTCGCGGGGGAGACGGGCTGCCATTTGCATATTCAGCACCTCTCGACGGCGTTCGGCGTGGCGTTAGTGCGCTTTTTCAAGGCGCAGGGGACGCGCATCACCGCCGAAGTCTCGCCGCACCACCTGCTGTTGACCGACGCCGCGTGCGCGGAGTTCGACACGGACGCGAAGATGAATCCGCCCCTACGCACGGAAGCCGACCGCATCGCGCTCGCTGAGGGCGTGCAGCAGGGCGTCATCGACTGCATCGCGACGGATCACGCGCCCCACGCGCCGTTCGAGAAGGCGCAGCCGTTCCCTGTCGCGCCGTTCGGAATTGTGGGGCTGGAGACCGCGCTGGGCTGTGTGCTGCTCTGGAACAGCCAGCTGCCTGACCCCCTGACGCCCCTGCAGATTGTGAACCTGATGAGTACCGCGCCCGCCCGCCTGATGGGGCTACCTGCGGGCACGCTTGAAATCGGCGCGCCCGCCGATGTCGTCGTCATAGATCCGCGCCTGCGCTGGAATGTTGATCCCTGCACGCTGCGCTCTAAGAGCAAAAACACCCCCTTCAAAGGCTGGGAGTTGCTCGGCAAGGCGCGCTATACATTCGTGGATGGGGCGCTGGTGTATCCGGCAAGTTAGGATAAAATTAGTCTATGCGCAAAGGATGGGGTCTATTCGGCATACTGTGCGCGTGGGGCGTCGCGCTGGCGCAGCCTGAAACGCGCGTCTACTCGGTCTTCGCGCCGCCCGGCGACTGGTTCACTCACAGCGGCGCGAACTATGCGTTCTTCCCCTTCTTCCATCAGTGGAACTGGTACTACGGGCATGTGCAGCGCGACGGCGTGGTGGGCATCCGCACTGACTATCCGCGCTCCGGCAATGGCTCGGTCTACTTCTACGCGCCCACCACGCTCGCCAAGTCCGATATTGAGTTCCGCTTTCTGGATGGGCAGAGCTACTGGGGACGCCTACGCGATTTGGAGTGGCTTTCGTATGAGTGGTATCGCGACGGGCGCAGCACGGTGGGAGCTCATATTCACCTGCCGTTGCGGATTTATGTAGGCAATCTGGACGCGCAGGGGCGTATTCGCGATCTGGGCTACTTGATTTACGAGCGGTCGATGAACGGCGGCGGGGCGGTTCCTGTGGATACCTGGGTGATGGACGAGGTTGCCGCGTCCAATCAGCGGTTCTGGCAGAACCCCATCAATGGGGGCAACTTTTTCGACGCGCAGCCGTTGTCGGTATGGCAGTCGGATGCGGGGTATCAGCCGCGCGAGGGGAGCCGCGTGGGCGTGCGCTACAACGGCGACAGTGTGGTGTGCGGGGTGAGCGTCGGCGCAGGCACGGGCTGGAGCGGCGCGTTCATCGGCGCGATGGACAATATCATCCTGCGGTTTCGGGGCGGCGTGCTGATGCGCTTCAACTTCGAGGTGCGTCCTGAAGGGGATGTGAACGGCGACGGGATTGTGGACGATGCCGACCTGCTGCAGATTCTGATGCTGTTTGGCAATACCTGTTCAGGCTACTGCCCCTACGATTTGAATCGCGATGGCGTGGTGGACGATGCGGATTTGCTCATCGTGTTGATGAACTTTGGCGCGGGGGGCGGGTAGGGGCGTACCTCGTGTTCGCCCGTGCGCTGTAGGGCGCGTCCGCGACGCGCCCTGCCTATTCGCAGATGTTTTCATCTAAAAAGCACTTACAAGTGCTTCCTGTGAGAAATGCTACACAAAATGAAGACGCAATGCAGACGAGATTCCTCATACCAATCGGGATTTCAAACGTCGTTATGCCCTCACCACCAGCCCCTCTCCCGCACGCGGGAGAGGGGAGCCGAGTTCCCTCTCTCCCGCGTGCGGGAGAGGGGGTTAGGGGGTGAGGGCTGCTCGAGGGTGCTTGGAAGCGCCAGGGCGGGTATCTCTTGAAACCCCGATTGGTATGTGCTTTCCGTAAGTAATCATACTGCAATCGGTACGACGG
>JAOAES010000287.1 GCA_026416655.1 Fimbriimonadales bacterium | reverse complement strand
GTCGTACTATATGATGGCGTCGGACTGGTGGCACTTTATGTACGGTCTGTTGGCGTGGGCGGAGTTTTACGACTTACACAAGGACGAGCCTGAGTTGCCCGATTTTTGGTGGCCGTTTGATCGGGAGCAGACGTTGGCGTTTGACCCTGCGTTGCGGGTGTACGAGGGCAGGGGGTTGTTGCCGTGGGAAAAAAACGCGGGATAGCCTGCGCGGGATGGGTGCTTTGCTCAGGTAGGGTGTGCGATGGAGCGTGTGTTTGAGGGCTTGAGGCACGACATCGACGCTCAGCGCGCTGCAGAGATGCGCGAGGCAGTTGTGGCTGCCCTGCGCACAGGGCAGCCCGAACTACTCCAACTCAACACAAATGTTGCCGATATTGAAGTAGACCTCCTGAGCGGAGACGTTTCCCTCTACAGCGTTGTAGATGACGATGCGCAAGTGAAGACAGACATAGCACAGTTTGTCTCCGCACTGAGCTACATCACGATTATCGAGCGTGCTTTCGCAGACTCGTTCGGCGATAGATTATTTGAGTCGATGCAAGGGTGGGGCGCGTCAGAGGTCAAGCCTGTGTGGTGGGGGGGCAGTGCGCCCGCGGTTGCCTACGCTTTCCCTGCGTTTGACCTTCTGTTTGTGCTGGAAGAGATGCATAAGATTGAGGTCTACTGCGGGAGGGTTTCGGCGGGGGGCGTGCCGCAGTGGCGCGTGCGTCTGAGTTTGAGCGACCTTTGCGGCGGTGCGGGGGCGCCCGAATGGGTGGTGCGTCTTCACGCCGAACAGGAACGCGCAGCGTGCTGTTCTGCGGAGCGCACTGTGGCGTACATCGTTTTGATGGAGGCTTTCTATTCTCGTCTGTTTCGTGAGCGAGGGCAGCACATTCTGAATACGCTGGCGCAAAACTTCGCTCGCCACGAGCAGTAAGCGGGAACAAATCGCACGGGAGGTTGCAGTGGAAAGAACGGGTCTGGTTCAGGCGGTCTACCAGCTTGCGCGTCGGGCTATACGCGAGGGCTGGCTGTTTCCATACAATCCCGAGCGGGCACTAATCTTTGAGCAAAGAATGGGGTACCCGCTCCCGCAAGATTTGACGGAGTGGCTACAGGTCTGCAACGGAGGATTGTGCGTAGGCGGCGGAGTATTAGCAGGACTGCACGCGCCACAAGCAGAAGGACCCTGCGATGACATTCTCGAGCTGACTGAAGGACTACACACGGCATACAAGGGCTTAGAAGACGCTCCCGATGTCGTAGAGAAGCGTTGGGCAGCCGTTGCACACGATGAATGTGGCAACTACTATGTTCTGACCTGTGTGCCGGATGGGCACGGCTGCACACCCGTGTACTTTTGGGATCAAGACATGTCGTACTATATCGTGGCATCGGATTTGTGGCACTTTCTCTACGGTTTTTTGGCGGATAGTGAGCATTACTACTTACATAGGGATGATCCTCACCGTTCTTCCTTCTGGTGGCCGTTTGATCGGGAGCAGACGTTGGCGTTTGACCCTGCGTTGCGGGTGTACGAGGGCAGGGGGCTGTTGCCGTGGGAGTGAAGCGTCGGATGGGCACCTTGAGGCTGAACGGCTTAGACCTGAACAGCGACACATACCAAACAGAGCTATGTCTTCCCGACGCTCAATCCACCGATTGTTTCTGTCTGAACAGTCGCACTGCCGCCGTAGTGAGGCGTCCTCTGAGCCAGCAAGTTTTGGTACGGTACAGAGTGGACAGCATCCTGCGCCGACTTGCCTGACAACCCATGCCCACCCAACGCTTAGACCGCTACTTGGCGGAGCGACACCCTGAAATCAGCCGCGCCCGATGGCAGGAGTGGATCGAGGCGGGGCAGGTGCGTGTGAACGGCGCGCCCATCACGAAGCCCGCCTATAAGCTGCACGCAGGCGATATCGTGGACTACACCCTGCCGCCCGACCGCCCGCCCGATTATGACCTGAAACCCGAAGCCATCCCTGTGCCGATTGTGTACGAGGATGCGTACCTGATTGTGGTGAACAAGCCGCGCGGTCTCACGGTGCATCCCGCGCCGGGGCATCCGCACGGCACGCTGGTCAACGCGCTGCTGGCGCACTCCCCCGCGCTCTCGCAGGGCAGTGCAGCGTTCCGTCCGGGCATCGTCCATCGGCTGGACAAGGACACCACGGGGCTTCTGATCGTCGCCAAGACCGATTTGGCGCACGCACGGCTCAGCGACGCCCTGCAACGCCACGCGATCGACCGTCGCTACCTCGCGCTGGTGTGGGGTGTTCCGAAAGAGAGGCAGTTCACGGTGGACTTGCCGATTGGACGCCACCCTGTGCATCGCAAGAAGATGGCGGCGATGGACGAGTCGGCGGTGGCGGCGGGCAAGGCGCGTCCCGCGCGAACCCATTTCACCGTGCAGGAGATGTGGCGCGATTTCGCGTTGCTCTATGCCCGACTGGAGACGGGGCGCACGCACCAGGTGCGCGTGCATGCCAGCGCAATCGGGCATCCTGTGGTGGGCGACCCGCTCTATGGCGGCGTGCGCAAGCCCCCGCGCGACTGCTCTCCAGAACTCGCCCACGCGCTGGAGAACCTGCAGGGACAGCTGCTCCACGCTTACGAAATCGAGTTCGAGCATCCAGTCACTGGAGAGCGAATGCACTTCACTGCGCCGCTGCCGGAGGATTTTCAACGAATCACAAATCTCCTCGCCCGCCCTTAACATTCCCTTAACGCACATCGTGTATAATATAGGTAGCGGAGGCATAAACCAGAGTGCGGAGTCGCAAGGCGACGGTCTCGTTTGTGCATCCCAGCGAGGAGGCGTTCGCACGCCTGCTGGATTACTACCGGATTCGCTGGGAGTATGAGCCTCACACTTTCGTGCTGCGCACGGACGACGACGGCAACCCCAAAGAGTGCTTCACCCCCGACTTCTATCTGCCCGACTACGACCTCTATGTGGAGTTGACCGTGCGTCGCGCGAACATCAATCGGCGCAAGCGTCGCAAAATCGCGCTGCTGCGCGCCCTGCGCCCCGACATCAACATCAAGCTCATGAGTCCACGCGACTTTGAGAGGTTGATGGTCAAGTACGGGGTGGAGCGTGCGCCGCTCACGCGCGATGAGGAGTGAGGCGGTTGGTTCGTTACGCCCTGTGCAACGAGGTTCTCAGGCACATGCGCTGGGCGGACGCATGTGCGCTACTTTCCGACGCGGGCTATGAAGGCGTGGAGTTAGCCCCCTTCACCTTCGCGGAGCGGGTGGAGCTGCTGGACGCCGACGCTCGCGCCGCGAT
>JAOAES010000182.1 GCA_026416655.1 Fimbriimonadales bacterium | reverse complement strand
TTGCAGCGCCTCAATCTCCGCTTCGCGGTCGGCGAGGCGGTGTTCCAGAATGTGGATGGCGCGTCGGGCTTCTTGCAGTTCCAGCTCGCGCTGCTGCAGCGCCATCTTCAGCGCGTTAGGGTCGTCGGTGTTGAGCGGGGCACGCCGCCGCTTCCACGAACGCAGGTATCGCATGGGTTAATAGTATGGCACAAGAGGTAAAATCTGAGCGGAGCGAGCCGATGGCAGAAATCTTCGTGAACCTCCGTATTGAGTCGTTAGCCGAGGGCGGGTATTTGGCGACCTGCGAGGAGTTGCCTGGTCTGATTGCGCAGGGGCGCACCATTGCCGAGACGATGGAGATCGCCCAAGATGTGGCGCGCAAACTGAGTGTGAGTAGCCCTGCAGGAGAGGGGCTGGGTGTGAGGGCTTAGGCTTTCTGCCCCACCGCCGCGAGACTGACCCCGAACGGCAGGTTATAGCGCATCACCATGCGCGTCTCCCAGTCCTGCAGGCGTATCAGGACACGATTGAACCATGCAGGCACAGGCACGACAGTCGCGGCGGGCGCACCCGGGCGCAGCCGATCCAGCCAGCGCGCCGGCGCAATCAACGGCATCAGCAGGCACAGCGAGTAGGAGAGTTTGCGCACTTGGAAACCTGCTTCGCAGAGCCGCGCCTGTAATGCCCGCGCCGTGTAGCGACGATAGTGCGCCAGCGCGACATCATGCTTGCTCCAGAGCCAGCGATAGGCGGGAACTGTGAGGATTAGATAACCGCCCGGCTGCAACACACGGTAGAGTTCTCGCAGGGCAGGCGCGTCGTCGGGCAGATGCTCCAGCACATCGAGCGCGAAGGCGACCTGAAACGACTCGCTGGCGAAGGGCAGAGCCTCCAGCCGTGCTTGTACAACGGGGAACGCACCGCGCTGGCGGGTCAGGCGCAACGCTTCACGCTCGAAATCGACGCCGACCGCAAAGCCCAGCGCGTTCAGCTCCGCCAGCAGCGCGCCCGTGCCGCAGCCTGCGTCCAGAATCGCGCCTGTGAGCGTCGGGGCATAGGCGGAGAGCAACTCTCGCGCGAGGCGACGCCGCGCCACGAACCACCAGTAGTTGCCCTCGCGCTGGTACATGCGCTGATACTCTTGAAGTTGCATGGTTCTCGGTGAGTCGTCGGCGGGACGCCGACGCTACGCGCCGTCGGGTTTCGTCGGCGGGACGCCGACGCACGCAGGTGTCCCGCCGACGACTTTCTTATTCCATCTGCTCCGCTGCCTGCACCGTGTTTTGCAACAGCATGGCGACGGTCATCGGTCCCACGCCGCCCGGCACAGGGGTAATCGCCGCCGCCACACGCGCCGCCGAGCCGAACTCCACATCGCCCACATCGCCCGCACGCCCCTCCACCCGATTGTAGCCCGCGTCAATCACAACCGCACCGGGCTTAATCATCGCGCCCGTGATAAACTCTGGCTTGCCCACCGCCGCGACCAGAATATCCGCCTGGCGCGTCATCCCCGCAAGGTCTCGCGTGCGCGAGTGGCAAATCGTCACGGTAGCGTTCCGATTGAGCAACATGAGCGCCATCGGCTTGCCCAGAATCACGCTACGCCCAATCACGACGGCGTGCTTCCCCTCAATCGGAATCTGATAGGCGTCCAGTAGGGTGATAATCCCCAGCGGGGTACATGCGCCGAAGGCAGGCTCGCCCGTCAGCAGCGCGCCCAGCGAGGCGGGCGTGATACCGTCCACATCCTTGCGCGGGTCTAAACGACGCAGGAGCGCAGATTCGTCCAGCGGCTTCGGCACAGGATGCTGAATCAATACGCCATGCACGGTCGGGTCCGCGTTCCATGCGTCAATCTGCGCCTCCAGCTCCGCTTGCGACACGCTGGCAGGATAATGCTGGACGATGGAGCGGATGCCTACCGATTCACACGCTTTCGCTTTCGTGCGCACATAGGTATGTGATGCGGGATCGTCGCCCACCAGCATGACGGCAAGGCACGGAATGACGCCCCGCTCGCGCAGGCTGTCGACACGGGCTTTGAGGCGTTCGCGGATCCATTGTGCAACCGCCTTGCCGTCCAGCAGCAGCGCGTTCGTGTCGGGTACGAGGGCGCGTGGCAGGTTCTCCATCGTAGAGGATTATACCTTCCTTGATTTCCCATACGCGCTCTTAGGACGGCTTACCTTCTGACGACAGGAAAATCGCGTCCTGTATCGAAACCTTCCCCCGATGAAAACTGCCGTTATCCTGTGTGCAGGACACGGGGCGCGCTTCTGGCCCTACAACGAGGTGCGCCACAAAGCCGCGACGCCGGTCATGAACCGCCCGAATGTGCGGCGACTCGCGGAATCGTTGCAGGAAGCGGGCATCGAGCGGCTGATTGTGGTCGTGGGGGCGTTCGAGGCATCAGTGCGCGCAGCGTTGCAGGGGCTGAACCTGCCGACTGCTTTTATCCGCCAGAATCCACCCACGGGCACGGCGAACGCTGTGTTGAGCGCGCTGCCCCTGATTGGCGAGGAGCCGTTCCTTGTGGCATATGGCGACATCGCCACGCCCGCCGAGACGATTCGGAACCTTACCGCACGCCACAAAGAGACGGGCGCGCTGGCGACGGTTGTGGCGCAAGCCTATCTGCCTGAACACGACCCGCGCGACTGGATTGGAGCCTATGTACGCGACGGACGCCTGCTACGCATCGAGGGGCACAGCGCGGATACCAACTACCGACTCGGCGGGCTGTTCGCGTTTCAGCCCCACATCCGCGACGCGCTGAACGCCCATCCGGGACTGATGACCA
>JAOAES010000004.1 GCA_026416655.1 Fimbriimonadales bacterium | reverse complement strand
GCTCTACTTCCAGGTGATGACCCGTGAATATGTGGAGTTCCTGCGCGACGCGAACACGACAGACAAATGGGGCTTCCAGCTCTATCAGGCGTGGCTGGCGAGCGACAAAGCGCCGCCCATCGCCATCGCAACGGCGGTGTACCCGCCTGATAAGATCGCGCCCACGCGCCCGATGAACCTGCAGGGGCAGTCGCCATCGTCCTACCGCGCCGTGCTGAACTGGAACGCCTCGTCTGACGACGATAAGGTGGTCTACTACGAAATCTGGCGCCGCGCGCCGCACGAAACCAAGTTCCGCAAAGTCGGAACCACCTTCGCCACAGAGACCACCTATACCGACGCAGGATTGCATCCCGACACGGAGTATCGGTACTATGTGCGTGCGGTGGATGCCAGTGGGAACGCTTCGCAGGGAAGCCCTGTGGTTACCGTGCGCACGCAGCCGTAGGCTTGTGCGGGGAACACTCGAGGATAATACGGTAGACGACGCCGACCTGCTCACCGTGCTGTTCAACTTCGGGAGTGCAGGGGAGTAAATCGTCTATGAGTCGGGGACGCAGACCTCCTTGGGGAATGCGTCCCCTCACGAAGTGTTTTACGGAATAGGGTATCCTGAATGGCATGCAGTACGACCGAATCACTTTCGATCCGCGTGTTATGGGTGGGCGCGCATGTATTCGGGGAATGCGCATCCCTGTCTCGCTCATCGTCAATCTTGTCGCCAACGGCATGACCAACGAGGAAATTCTACGCGAATACCCTGACCTCGAGCTTGAAGATATTCAGCAAGCGCTAAAGTATGCTGCTGCACTTGCTGAAGAAGAAATCCATCCGCTTGCGGTTCAAGTATGAAGTTTCTTGCTGACATGGGGATTTCTATGGCAACGGTGCAAGCGCTTCGTGCTGCTGGATATGAATCAAGCCACCTCCATGAAGAAAATTTGCAGCGCTTAGCCGACGAGGAAATTCTCGAGAAAGCGCGTCGCGAAGAAAGAATTGTTCTGACCTGTGATTTGGATTTTGGTGACCTCTTAGCGGCTTCGGGGGCGGGTCTACCCAGCGTTATCCTCTTTCGTCTAAGCAATTACACCCCTGAATATCTGAACCCCCGCCTGTTTCAAGTGCTTGCAGAGTGTGAACCGGTGCTGAACGAGGGAGCTATTGTTATCGTTCAAGACTCGCGCTATCGTGTACGCCGCCTGCCGATTATTCGCTGACAAAACGGGTACAATCCCATGCAGGGGCTGCCTTATGAAACGGTCTGGTTTTACGCTGGTTGAACTGCTCGTTGTGATTGCGATTATCGCGGTGCTGGCGGCGCTGATTTTCCCTGTGTTTGCCAAAGCACGCGCCAAAGCACGGCAAAACACCTGTATCTCCAACCTACGACAGATTGGCATGTCCGTCGAGATGTACGGGATGGACTACGACGACCTCTATCCCTTCGCCGTTGACCCCACTGACAGGTACACACCTGAAATCTGGGGGGAGTACCCCCAGTGGCAGGCGTGGATTCCCTATATGCCGCTGCTGCACGAAGTGTTGCAGCCGTATCAGAAGAGCCGCGAAATCTGGAAGTGTCCCTCCGATACGGGGATGGAAGTGCAGGATTTCACGGGGATGCCGTTCCCCGCGCGCCCGTCGCTCTATGAGCGCTACGGTAGCAGCTACTTTATGCGCACCGAAATCGTGTTTCGGCAATTTCGCATCGGCGGGATGCAGTATCCTGCGCAGACGAATCTGTTGTTCGACGGCTCTGGCAAGTGGCACGGCAGCAAGGGGCTGTTCCGCGGGGAGTACCCGCCCGACCCGAACTACCGCTACAACTGCCTGTTCGCCGACTTGCATGTCAAAAACATCACTTTAGATCAGATGTGGCAAGCATGGAACACGGAACTGTGATTCTGAGAGCGAACTGGATATTGCCCATTAGCGGTGACCCTATCGCCGACGGCGAAATCGTCGTCCAGAACGGGCAGATTGTGGAAGTGCGCCCACGCAGCGACGCCGCTGGCAACGGGGTTATTGACTTCGGCGATGCGATTCTGATGCCAGGGCTTATTAACGGGCACTGCCATCTGGAATACACGGCGTTGCGCGGACTGGACGACCGCACGCCGTTTTTCGACTGGATCCGTGCGCTGGTAGAGTTGAAGGCGCAGTGTCCTGCAGAACTCTGGCTTCCCTCTGCGCTGCTGGGCGCGGCGGAGCTGATTGCGAGCGGTGTGACCTTTGTGTCGGACAACACCGATTCGGGCGTGAGCGCGGAGGTGTTGGCGCGGGCAGGCTTGCGCGGGCGCGTGTATCAAGAGGTGTTCGGCATCGAGGCGCAGCCCGACGACGCTGCGATTTTGCGCGAACTAAGCGCGAAGCTGGACGCGCTGCGCGCCACACTTGCCCGCTATGAGGCGACCGAGCGCATCACGCTGGGCGTCTCGCCCCACGCGATTTACACGGTGCGCGACAGCCTGATGCGCGCCGTGCGCCAGTACGCCCGCGAGGAGGGGCTGCCGCTCAGCATTCACGCCGCCGAGTCGTCGGAAGAGGTCGCGCTGGCGCGTTCTGGCTCCGGCTCGTTCGCCGAGATGTTCGCGGCGCGCAAAATCAACTATCTGCACCCGCGCACGCCGCCGATTGAATACCTGCATAATGCGGGAATCCTCGCGTCAGATGTGCAGATTGTGCATGCCACCCGCGCCGAGCCGCGCGAGATGGAGATGATGGCGCGGTCGGGCGTGAGTGTGGCGCACTGTCCGCGCTCCAACGCCCGTCTGCTGACAGGCATTGCGCCCGTGTACGCCATGCGACGGCTGGGGATTCCTGTTGTGCTGGGCACGGACAGCGCGGTCAGTGCAGGGAGCTTAGACCTCTGGGAGGAGTTGCGCTTCGCCGCGCTTGCCCAACGCGCCGCCAGCTACTCGGCGCAACCCAGCTGGCGCGACTGGATTAGCATGCTCACGCTCGACGGGGCGAAGGCGTTCGGCGTCGATACGCAGGTCGGCTCGCTGGAGGTAGGCAAACGCGCCGATATCGTCGCCGTGCGCACCCATCGCCTCGCCTTCAGCAGCATGCCTGATCCCTACGCCGCGCTGGTTCTCGTCGCCCGCAGCGAGGATGTCGCGCTGACGATGGTGGAGGGACGCATCCTCTATCGCGACGGCAAGTTCATGGGGCTGGATGTAGAGGCGGCGCGCCGAAGCCTAAGCGAACTACTCGCTCAGCATAAATAACGGTGCGATGGCGGGGACGCCATCGCACCGTTCAATCTGCGCTTGGGCAGGATTGCCCCGGCGACTAACCGCTCAGGTAGATGTCGGGACCGAGCGGCGGGCACTCGAAGTTGTCCGCGCCACGCTTGCGTAGGTGGACGCCGTACCACACCACCAGGTCTTCGTTGTAGGTGCGCTCGCCGTTCACATACTGCGTGATGTCCGCAAACGAGCCTGAGTTACCAATCATTTCGGCGGGCGCGCTGCCGCTATACTTGGCTTTGAGGATCCACACATCGCCGTCGCCGATGTTGCGGTTCTCGAAGAAGCCGTCTTTCGAGTTCGGCACGATTTCGGCAGTGAAGCCCGTGCTGAGTTTGCGCACACGCCAGCGTGGATTGCGGTTGGGCCAGCGCAGGCGCATCGCCTCGATGCGATGAGGCTGCCAATTCTCGCGGTGCGCCCCGCGCGGCGAATCGGTCTCCTCCACCACCAAACCGCCCACGCCGTCCAGCGCGAAGTGCAGTCGCCAATAGCCGTTGTGCAGGCGTCCGATACACACGCAGCTGCTGTCCGTGTAGCCATACTGAAAGCGCGGTTTGATAATCCCCGTGCGGTTGAATCGCCAGCCCGTGATGTAGCGATACCAGCCTGCGGAGCATTCAGTGATGAGCAGAATCTCCTGACCGTCTGGCTCCTCGTGAATGCCCACGCCACGGAAGTTGCCCGCGTCATTGTTCGTGTCGCAGATAGTGCGTGCGCGCGTGCCAGGGTTCGCGAAGCGCAAGCCGTTGCCTAAATCCGTGCCTGTACATTCGAAACATGTCTCGCTGTAAAGCCAGTCGCGATACGGACCGCAGCCGTTGTTATTGTAGAACACATTTAGCACGGGCATTCCGCCGCGCCGCAGCACAAGGCGGTTATTGAAAAACACATCGGCGATCTCCACGCCCGAGCCGTACTGCTGCCCGTCACCCGTGCTACCGCTGGGGCGGCGCACCAGCATGCTCCACACAGGGTTGCTGGCGGGCCAGGCGAGCGCCTGCCACGCGTTGCCGCCAAAGCTGCTGCAGCCGCCGCCGCTGGGCGGTCCCCCACACGCCGCGGGGAAGAAGTCGCTCTCGGCTGTGCCGTAGCCCGCCACTCGGCGGTCAGTCATATCAATCAGAAAGTGTCCAATCTCGCCTTCGCGTCCGCTGCCCCGTTGGAAGTGCAGCAGCACCGACACCAAGCGATGGTCGGGCACATAGTTCGGGAACGGGTCGATGCGCCCCCAGGTACTTTCGGGCGCAGCTTCGGTGATTACGGGGGGCATGCCGGGCGAGCAGTACGCGACGCCGCGGCGTAGGGGTTCGCCGTACTTCGGGTCGGACGCCAGAATCTGCACGGCGTCCTGATACTCCGCCTCGCTGAAGTAGTCGGGTTGCCCCTTGAGCGGAGTCACTTCCACACGGCGCGGGTTGGGGAAGTCCGCCTCGACGCGGTAGCCCACATTATTGTCGTAGTCATAAATCACCAGCAGGGCGCGATTGGGGTACAGCACGACGCCCGGCTCCTTGCTGGGGGGATTCTCCAGCGTCGCTGATAGCACGTTGTAGCGCACCTTCTGTAGAAAACTCAGGCGGGGATGCTCCCAGAGCATGCGGGCATAGTCGCGCATCTGGCGTTCGGGGATTACATAAAACACGCCCGAACGGATGTTCGTCCCTTTCACGGGTACTGCCTCGCGTAGCGAGCGGATAATCGGTAATCCCAAAGGGTTATCTGCCTGCAATGGTAATAAGGCACTAATGAGTTTGTCCATACAATCCTCCTGTCCACGCAGAGTCAGCGTCGGTCTGCGTTGGGGCGCGAGGAACCACGCCCTCGCATTAAGTATACCACGATTTTACAAAGTGATTGCGGAAAAAGCAAGGAATCCGAAGGTCTTGAGGCAGCTTCTATGAGCCACGCCGTTTTCGGGATTTGAGGTACTGCTCTTCCAGTTCGTCTAACTCTGCCTGCGTCGGGCGTCGCGAAGTAGAGGGTTCGGGCTGCGCTTGGGGGGCGGGTTTTGCTGTCGGCTTCGCTTTCGCAGAGGCGCCGCCGACTTTCGATTCAGCGGTTTGAGCCGCCTCCGCTTTCACGCGTTCGGCGGCTTTCGATGTACCAGACGACTGGGGAACGGCTTTCTTTTCAGACTCCGCCTTGAGCGCAGATGTGGGGGTGCGTCCCCCCTTCAACGGCAGCAGATCGTCTTCTGCGAGCAACGCCACATAGCGCAAGCGGAAGGTCTTCTCGTCGTCGGTGAGCCTGTTGCGCGCCTCTTCCGAGAGCGAGTTTAGCCAGCGTTCGTGCATGCGCGTTTGCTGTTCGGCGTGGCGTTCGCGTATCGCTTCGGGCAGGCTATCTAAATCCAGGTCGACGGCGATTTCTTGTGGGGAATAAATCTTGAGAATCGCGCCCGTGGCGTTCGCCAGATGAGGCGCGTAACGTCCCTCCTGCGCTTCCTTGCCCTGCACCTCGCGGGCGCGCACCTGCACACGGTCGCCTTCCTTGAACTTCGGCATAGAGAAATTATACCCTGCCTTCAGGTACACTTCTCCCCACACTATGGAGTCCGCACTATGAAAACGCCCGATAACTGTCCGGCTCAGGTGCGAGCCGTATTAGAGGAGTTGAAACAGACCGCGCCCGATGCGCCGCTTCTGGCGCTGGGGCAGACGTTTTTCTGGGACGAGCCGATGAAGCTCGCCCTGCTGAATGCGCTGCAAACAGTCCATCCCTCGCGGCGCATGCTGTTCGGCGTGCATGACACAGACTACTTCGCCCGCTTGCACAGCCGTTTGCTGCCTCGAGACGCGCAGCTATTGGACGGCTACGCGCTGCTGCCCCACAACGACGGCTCGACGCGCTCGCTCTGGTCGGCGGCGGGCGAAATTGCGCAACTGTTCGGCAGTGAGACGATACCGACGCTCAAGGTATACGCGCGTTCAGCGGGGGATGTGGAGCGAGTTGCCCGACGCTGCGCCGAGGGGCGACAGGCGTTTGTGGACGCGCTGACAGAAGCGTGGGGCTGGCGCGGGCTGGTCTCGCGCGATACTACGCCGCGTCCTGTTTATGAGGTTCCCCTGCACGCGATTGCGCCCGCGCTCGACGCCTTGCTGGAGTTCGGGCTGGACGGCTCCTGCGCGATGCTGGACGATTCCACAGTGCGCGCCCGCGCCTGCGAGTGGGCAGGGCGACTGCGACAGCGCGTGCAACAGCTTGCTCAGGCGCAGCCCGATGCCTCGCTCGCTGACCTGTTCCTCCAGCTGTACCCGGAGCTACTGGAGTCGCTGTACGGGGGCGCATTGCCTGAAACTATT
>JAOAES010000354.1 GCA_026416655.1 Fimbriimonadales bacterium | reverse complement strand
TGGGGTTGCCTTGCGCGTCGAAGCAGGCGCGTTTGGCGGGACCGCGCACGATGCGTTCCTCCGGCGTCTGTTGCAGAGCGACCTCAGCGACGAGGGCAATCAAACGGCGCGGCGTGCCCAGTGTACGTATCTCGCCGTACTGCAGGCGCGAGTCATCGAGCAGTTCGGACAGCTTCTCCTGAAGCTGCGCCAGTGCGCCGCGCATAAACGCTGCGGGAATCTCTTCGCATCCTATCTCCAGCAATAAGGTCGCCCGTTCCATCGGGCGGTATTATACCGAACGGCGTATCTGGCGCTTGCTCAAGCACATGGGCTGCACGACGGCTATAGGGGAGAGACGTTGAGCAGCCCCTCTCCCACACGGTGAGAGAGGGGGCAGGGGTAAGGGTTACTTAAACAACGGCGCAAACACCAGCGCGACGATGCTCATCAGCTTGATGAGGATGTTCATGCTGGGTCCCGTGGTGTCCTTGAACGGGTCGCCGACGGTATCGCCCACGACGGCGGCTTTATGGACCTCGCTGCCTTTGCCGCCTTCGTGTCCCTCTTCGATGTATTTCTTGGCGTTGTCCCATGCGCCGCCGGCGTTTGCCATCATCAGCCCTGTCACGACGCCCATACCGAGCGCGCCCGCGAGGAATCCGCCCAACGCCTCCGCGCCCAGCACAAAGCCCACTACCAGCGGCGCAATCACGGCAATCGCGCCCGGCAGGATCATCTCGCGCAGCGACGCGCTGGTCACAATATCGATACAGCGGTTGTAGTCGGGCTTACCCTTGCCTTCGAGCAGTCCCAGCTCGCGGAACTGGCGGCGCACCTCCTCCACCATCTGGTCGGAGGCGCGACTGACGGCTTTCAGGGTCAGCGCGGCGAACAGGCTCGGCATCGCGATACCAATCAGCATGCCAATCAGCGTCTGTGGATTTACGAGGTTAATCGCCTGTAGCCCGGTCTGGCTCTGGTAGGCGGCGAACAGGGCGAGAGCGGTCAGCGCCGCGCTGCCAATCGCGAAGCCCTTGCCAATCGCAGCGGTCGTGTTGCCCAACGAGTCGAGTTTATCGGTGATTTTGCGCACGCTCTCGCCAAAGCCTGCCACCTCCGCAATACCGCCCGCGTTATCGGCAATCGGGCCGTAGCTGTCGGTGCTCATCACAATCCCAATTGTGGCGAGCATCCCCACGCCTGCCAGCGCGATGCCATACAGCCCATTGGTCGCGAACGCCACCCAGATGGCTGCGGCGATACCGAGCAGGGGCAGCACCGTGCTGAGGTAGCCCACGCCAATCCCCGACAGGATGTTCGGCGCGACGCCGAAGCGCGAGGATTTCGCAATCTCACGGATGGGCGGACCGCTGGTGTAATATTGGCTCACCGCGCCGATGAACACGCCCGCGAACAAGCCCGCCAGCACCGCCCAGTAGGGCGCGAGGCTACCCACCAGCGCGTTGGTGATGAACGCCGCGCCCACCACGAACAGCAAAATAGAGACAATCGTCGAGCCGTTGAGCGCGAGCTGGGGATCCACGCTGCGGAACGCGCGTATCGAAAACACACCCAGCACCGACGCAATCAGCCCGAACGCAATCAGCGCGAGGGGCAGGATGATATAGGGGAGTTCGTTGCCTTTGTAGAAGGTCACGGCAATCACGGCGGCGGCAATCACCGAGCCGACGTAGCTTTCGAACAGGTCCGCGCCCATGCCTGCCGTGTCGCCCACGTTGTCGCCCACATTATCGGCAAGCACGGCGGGGTTGCGCGGGTCGTCTTCGGGGATGCCTGCTTCCACCTTGCCCACGAGGTCGGCTCCGACGTCGGCGGCTTTCGTGTAGATGCCGCCGCCCACACGGGCGAACAGCGCGACGGACGACGCGCCCATCGAGTAGCCCGTGAGGTACTGCGCCAGCGTGGCGAAATTCGCCTGCTCCAGCAGCACGATTAGCCCCACGCCCAGCAAGCCGAGCGCGGCGACCGCCAGCCCCATCACCGAGCCGCCCGTGAACGCGACCACGAGCGCTTCGCCCATGCCGCCAGTACGCGCCGCCTCCGTAGAGCGCACCCCGCTGCGCGTAGACGCCTTCATGCCGATAAAGCCTGCCAGCATCGAGCTGAACGCGCCGAACAGATACGCGCCGCCAATCCACGGCGCGCTCTGATAGAACGCGAAGGTCAGCACGGCGAACAGCACTATCGCAAACAGCGTAATCGCTATATACTCACGCTTAAGGAAGGTCATCGCACCGTCGTGAATCGCTTGCGCATAGGTGCGCATCGTCTCGTTGCCGTCGGGACGACGCGTGACCATCCAGTAGTTTAATCCTGCTAACAAAATGCCCGCCCCGCCAAGCACGGGAGCGGCGTAGGGAACAATCTGTAGAACCTCCATAGTCGCCTCCTCCTTCGTTTCGTGTGCTTCTGCAACGCGCCGAGAGTATACCCGCTCCTGCCCCCTTGACTTTTTTGAATACAATCGGCTATAATATAGCCCGCTGGGGCGTAGCCATTCTCGGCGAACGCTGGAGGTTCATTACCTAACTATGAACCACACCCTAAGAGAGCGTGGCTTTGCACGCGGGATGAGGTATGAAAAACGACGCCGCAAGCGGCGTTGTGAAGGAAGCTGAAACGCGCCCTGCAGGGCGATTAGAGCCTCTCCACCCCGCGTGCGAGGGGCTTTCTTTTACGCTCCAGCCTATGGAGGCGCATGTATGCCGACGATTAATCAGTTAGTACGCAAGGGGCGCAAGCCGAAGATACGGAAGACGAAGTCGCCTGCGCTGCAGGGCTGCCCGCAGCGACGGGGCGTCTGTACCATCGTGCGCACGATGACGCCGAAGAAGCCGAACTCCGCGCTTCGTAAGGTCGCGCGCGTGCGCCTGACCAACGGCGTCGAAATCACGGCGTACATCCCCGGTATCGGGCACAACCTGCAGGAACACTCGGTCGTGCTGGTGCGCGGCGGGCGCGTGAAAGACCTGCCCGGCGTGCGCTATCATATCATACGCGGCACGCTGGACTGCGCCGGCATCGAAACCCAGCCCACCACCCGCAACCAAGACCGACGCATGCAGGGACGCTCGAAGTACGGCTCGAAACGCCCCAAGGCGAAGAAGTAATCTGGAGGAGAGACGATTATGCCAAGAAAAGGTCCCGTTCCGAAGCGTGTAGTGTTGCCCGATCCAGTCTATGATAGCGAGCTGGTCGCCCGATTCATCAATCGTATGATGAAAGGCGGCAAGAAAGCGGTCGCGGAGCGTATCTTCTACGACGCGATGCAAATCGTGGAGCAAAAAACGGGCAAGCCCGCCATGGAAGTGTTCGAACAAGCCATCGAAAATGTCGCTCCGCAGGTCGAGGTGCGCCCGCGCCGTGTGGGCGGACAGACCTACCAGGTGCCTATGGAAGTGCGCGCCGAACGCCGCCGCTCGCTCGCCATCCGCTGGATTGTGACCTCGCTGCAACGCAAAAAATCGGGACGACCTGCCCACGAACGCTTGGCGCAAGAGATTATCGACGCCTACAACAAAACAGGCGGCGCTTACAAAAAACGCGAAGATACCCACCGTATGGCGGAAGCGAACCGCGCGTTCGCCCACTATCGTTGGTAAGGAGGTAAATAATCATGGCGCGACAGCACCCGTTAGAGAAGACGCGCAATATCGGTATCGCGGCGCATATCGACGCCGGCAAGACGACCACGACCGAGCGCATCCTGTACTACACAGGGCGCATCCATCGCGTCGGCGAGGTCCACGAAGGATCCGCTACGATGGACTGGATGGAGCAGGAGCAGGAGCGCGGTATCACCATCACCTCCGCCGCCACTACCTGCTTCTGGAAAGAGCATCGCATTAATATTATCGACACTCCGGGACACGTGGACTTCACCGTGGAAGTCGAGCGCTCGATGCGCGTGCTGGACGGCGCTGTCGCCATCTTCTGCGCCGTGGGCGGCGTGCAGCCCCAATCCGAAACCGTCTGGCGCCAGGCGAACCGCTACAAAGTGCCCCGCATCGCCTTCATTAACAAAATGGATCGTGTTGGGGCGGACTTCTTCCGCGTGGTGGAACGCATTCGCGAACGCCTGAACACCAACGCCGTGCCTGTGCAAATCCCCATCGGGCAGGAAGAGAACTTCGAGGGCGTCGTGGATCTCATCTCGATGCAGGCGGTCTACTGGCTCGATGAGAAAGGCACGCAATATGAGTATCGCGCCATTCCCGACTCGCTCAAAGCGCAGGCTGAGGAGTGGCGCGAAAAAATGATCGAATCCGCCGTCGAGATGGATGACGAGCTGATGGAGCGCTACCTGGAGGGCGGCGAAATCAGCGCGGAAGAGATTAAGCGCGCCCTCCGCAAGGGCACGCTGCAGTTCAAACTCGTGCCCGTGCTGTGCGGCTCCGCCTACAAAAACAAGGGCGTGCAACTGCTGCTCGACGCGGTGGTGGACTATCTGCCCTCGCCCGTCGATATCGGCGCGGTCAAAGGCGTTCACCCCGAAACGCACGAGGAACTGGAGCGGCTCCCCTCCGATGAGGAACCCGTGTGCGCCCTCGCGTTCAAGATTCAAAACGACCCGTTCGTGGGCAAGCTGACCTACGTGCGCATCTATTCGGGCAAAATCACGAAAGGCTCCTACATCTACAACGCCACCAAAGACGCTCGCGAGCGCATCGGACGCATCCTGCAGATGCATGCCAACCGCCGCGAGGATATCGAAGAAGCCTTCACGGGCGATATCATTGGCATTATCGGCTTCCAGCAGACCACCACAGGCGATACGCTGTGCGACCCGAACCATCCCATCTTGCTGGAGCCGCCGCAGTTCCCCGAACCGGTTATCTCGCTGGCAATCGAACCCAAAACAAAAGCCGACCAGGACAAACTCGCCAACGCGCTGCAGCGACTGGCGGCGGAAGACCCCACCTTCCGAATCTCCACCGACCACGAGACCGGGCAGACGATTATCTCCGGCATGGGCGAACTTCACCTCGAGATTATTCTGGATCGCCTGTTCCGCGAGTTCAAGGTCGAGGCGAATCAAGGACGCCCGCAGGTCGCCTACAAGGAGACCATCCGCACCGCTGCGAAAGCCGAAGGCAAGTTCGTGCGCCAGTCCGGTGGACGCGGGCAATACGGGCACTGCGTGATCGAGATTGAACCCGGTGAGCAGAATTCGGGCATCCAGTTTGAGAACAAAATCGTGGGCGGCGCGATTCCGCGCGAGTTCATCCCTGCCGTCGAATCGGGCGTGCGCGAAGCCGCCGATTCCGGCGTGCTGGCAGGCTACCCCGTTGTCGATGTGAAGGTGCGCCTTGTCGACGGCTCGTTCCACGAGGTCGACTCCAGCGAGATGGCGTTCAAAATCGCCGGCTCCATCGCCTTCCGCGAGGCGGTGCAACGCGCTAAACCCGTAATTCTGGAGCCGTATATGGAGCTGGAGGTCACCACCCCCGACAACCATGTGGGCGATGTGATTGGCGACTTGAACTCGCGCCGCGCACGCATCGAGATGATCGAACCGGGCGTCGGCGGCACGCAGGTCATCAAAGCCGTCGTACCCCTTGCCGAAATGTTCGGCTACGCAACCACTTTGCGATCGTTGACGCAGGGACGCGCTACCTATACGATGCACCCCTCACACTACGAGGAAGCGCCCGCGCAGGTCGCACAGCACATCATGGAGCGCAAAAACGCGCTGCAACCTACACGAGCATAGGAGGAGAGAACAATGGCACGACAGAAATTTGAACGCACGAAGCCGCACGTGAACATCGGCACCATCGGGCACGTTGACCACGGTAAGACGACGCTGACCGCCGCGATTACGCGCGTGCTGAGCAAGAACGGGCTTGCCGAGTACCAGCCCTAC
>JAOAES010000348.1 GCA_026416655.1 Fimbriimonadales bacterium | reverse complement strand
CTACTCGTTCGAGACCGAAGACCTGCACGGCTTTACCAGCAATCCGCCGCAGGGTTGGCAAGTATTTCGTGCAACGACTGGCGTGACTCACGGCAACTACTCGATGGGCGTCCAGTGGCCGGGCAATTTTGGCTGGCTGTTTGGCAACGGCGTGCGCGACGAGCTGCTGCCCTACCTGCAAATAAGCAAGAAGTTGCTGCTGGACGCAACCGTGCCGACAGGGCGTAGCGTGCCATGGACGAACATGCTTGTCTCACTGAACGACCCCCAGCCTGGATGGCGCGAGACTCCCTACTCATTTGGGCTGCCGCGCACAGCAGGCACACGCACCGTGCTTCTCGATCTGGAGCCGCTGGCGTTGCCTGACCCCAGTGTGGAATGGTTCCAGATTAACCTCGGACTGAATGCGGGCGGGTCGCACGAAATCTACTTCGACAATCTGCGCCTGTACCGCACTGCCTGCGAGATGATGGCGTTTACCTTCGACAACAACCTGCAGGGCTTCAACATCGGCACAGGTCAAGTCGGCATCACGCTCAGCTGGAACAACGGTAAGATGCGCGTCGAGAATCAAGGCGGATTCAAGTGGCTTTACGATGGTGGTTCGGACGGCAGCGTGCCCGGTCTGGCAGCGATGGTGCGCCGCGCCGACATGGTGGTGATGGATGTGACCCTCGTCTCCCCGCCGCCTGCAGGCTGGGCGAACATGATTGTGTCCATCAACAGCCCTGCGGGCTGGGGGCAGACGGACTATGTTGCCGAAATCGCGCTGGGGCAAAATACCTTCACGCGCACGGTCGCGGTTGATTACCGCGGCGTCGCGCTGCCCGACAGCGACAACCCACCCTACTGCTTACTCAACATCGCCGTCAACTCAGGCGGACCGATGACCCTCGAGATCGACAACATCCGCTTCTACCGCCGCGCGATCGAGGGCGATGTGAACTGCGACGGCTGCGTGGACGATGCGGACTTGCTGAGCGTGCTGTTCGAGTTCGGCAGCACGGCGATTACGCCCGCCGATATCAACAGCGACCGCGTCGTGGACGACGCTGACCTGCTGACGGTGCTGTTCAACTTCGGTCAGGGTTGTGGATAATCCCGCTCGGGATTACCAGAGTTGTTGTGCCCCTCCCCCCCTCTCCCTCCGGGAGAGGGGCTTGGGTGGGGGCAAACCAGTTCCTTACATCACTTCCGCCTTTTTCAATTTGCCCTCATATACGGGTTCAGCAAAGGCGAATGAGCGGCGCACTTCGCTTATCGTGACCTTCGTGATGTTCTGCTTCGGCGGCTCGTTCTCCCACAGAATCAGGTAGCCGTCTTTGGTGAAGGCGACTTTGTTCTCCTCGTCGATGGCGGAGGGAACCAGCTGGCACTCCACCACCTGCAATAGCTTGTAGGGCAGATATTGACGCTTGAAGGTCTCTAACGCGCCGCCCTGGATGCGGTACTCGTCGATGGGCAGTTCGGGGCGCGCACGAGCGAACAGCCCCACTTCCAGATTATGTTCCAGCAGGTCGATGTTCACGCCGTCCTCGCCCACCAGATGTTCGATTACGCTGGGGTGCGCCTCGATGAGGTATGCCTCCACCTGCTCTTTGCGAGCGCGCGATTCCAAATCGCGCTCAATCCACAGGCTCACCGTGTCGGGTGCGGGGATCCGCCCGCGTCCATGACACACGGGGCAGGGGCGGGTGAGGCTCTCTGTCACCGATTCGCCCGTGCGCTTGCGTGTCAGCTCCACCAGCCCCAGCGAGCTGATGCGCCCGATACGAAACCGCGCGCGGTCGCGCTTGAGCGTGCGCTGCAACGCCTGCATTACCTGGCGGTGGTCGCTCTTGCGCCCCATATCGATGAAATCGATGACGATAATGCCGCCGATGTCGCGCAGGCGCAGCTGGCGGCATACTTCCTCCACCGCCTCCAGGTTCGTTTTCAGAATCGTCTCTGCGAGCGAGGTTTTGCCCGTGAACTTGCCCGTGTTCACATCGATGGCGGTGAAGGCTTCGGTCTCGTCGATCGTGAGATAGCCGCCCGACTTGAGCCACACCTTGCGCCGCATCAGGCGCTCCATCTCCTTTTCGATGTTGAAATGCTCGAACATCGGCGTCGGTTTATCGTAGAGCATCACGCGGCTACGCAGGCTGGGGGCGATGACCTTTAGCACCTCGTGAACCTTCTCATACTCTTCGGGGTCGTCGATCCAGAGTCTGTCGACTTCGGAGGAGAACACGTCGCGCAGGACGCGATAGAGCAGGGTGGCGTCGCGATGCACGAGCGCGGGTGCATGGGCGTTTGCGATGTTCTCGCGTATCTGTTGCCAGAGCTGCACCAGATACTCGATATCCTGCCCGATCTCTTTTTCGGTTTTGCCTTCCGATTCCGTGCGCAGGATGAGTCCGAAGCCGTGGGGATGGAGTTTCTGTCCGATTTGGCGCAGGCGTTCGCGTTCGGCGCGGTCTTCGATTTTGCGTGACACGCCCAGCGCACCGCCCTCGGGCATCAGCACCACGTAGCGTCCCGGCAGCGTGATGCGCGTGGTGACGCGCGCGCCTTTCGTGCCCCGCGGGGCTTTGACTACCTGTACCAGGATTTCCTGCCCGATTTTGAGCAGTTCGCCGATATTGCGTTTACGCAGTTCGGAGCGTTTGATGGGCTGGGGCGTCTCATCGGCGTCGCTCCCTTCGGGCAGGATATCGCCGACATAGAGGAAAGCGTTGCGCTCCAGCCCGATGTTCACGAACGCGGCGTCCATTCCCGGCAGCACATTTTGCACAACGCCCTTGTAGATATTGCCCACCACGCGCTCGCCCCGCTCAAAGCGCAACTCCATCAGCTGACCGTTCTCTAAAACTGCGATTCGCGTTTCGCGAGGCGAGACGTTCACTAAAATCTCCCGAATAATCTTCTCGTTTGCGATAGCGCACCTCCTATCAGGGTTGCGATGTTCATTTCAAGTGTACCCTAAAGGGAGGTGAGTTGCTGTATCAACCACTCCCAGCCCCTGCGCAGGCGCGTGAAGCCGCGCAGGTGTCCCGCATAGCGCGTTGTGAGAGCGCGTTCCCTCTCCAGCAAATCGGACAGCAATTGGCAGGTGTCAGATTTCCAGCGGGCGCGCTCCAGCGTCTCATACGACTCCGCCCAAGCCGTCTCTAACTTGCAACCCATCAGCGGTTCCAGCAGCGCGCACCCCTCTATGAGCGCACGCAGCCGCCCGCAACGCACCGCCAGCGACTGCGCCGAGCCTTCTTCCAGCGCGGATTGCTGTGCGCGTGCGAAAAGCGTCCACTGTCGCTGGGCAAAATCGCAATCGCATGGCTCATCCCCAAACGCCTCAATCCAGCGGCGCGATAATCCCAGAATCTCGTTCGGCGCGCGGCTGTCGAGCCACTGTCGCCAGACATCTTGAACTCTGGATTGGCGGGTGTCCAGTTCTTGAGTGAGGCGTAAGAGCGCGCGTTGTATCCCTACTTTATGTTCCCGCGACGGCGAGAGGGCGTGGATCCACTCAATCAAGCGCAGGGCGTCCCGCTGGGCGTTCAGGGCGCGTATCAGCCGACGCAGGCGGCGTTTCCAGAGGGCGACGCGCGTCTTCGGATAGCAGGCACGAAAGAGCGTCAGGCAGGTCTGAAGCCGATGCGCCGCTGTCAGCGCAGCCTCTACACTCTGGAGGTCGTCTCCTGTCGATGCGCTTATCCCTGCCTGCAACGCCTGAACCGTCTCGCTCGTTCGCGCCGCGCCATAAGCGCAGTAGCCCTCCTTGCGCATAGAGCAAAGTGTACCTGCGAATTGGGTACACTCTGCGGGGGACGGAATCGATGCGAAAGAGGCTATTGGGATGTTCGATCGCCCTCGTCAGCGTGATTATCTGCGCGGGCTTGGGCTGGGTCTTTGCAGGGACGCGCGTTAAAGCGACTCCAGCGGGAAATGAGCGTATCTTCACTGTAGAGCGCGGCGTGATTACCGTTGAAGTCAGTGAATCGGGTGCGCTGGAACCTGTGCGCGTGGTGGAAATCAAGTCGCGCGTGCCGGGGCGAATCGAGTCGCTTCTGGTGGACGAGGGCGCGGTAGTGGAACAGGGACAGCTTTTGGCGCGTATCGACCCGCGCGAAATCAAGCAACAGGTGGAGCAGGGTAGTGCGCAGGTCGAATCGGCGCAGGCGAACGCGGAACGGGCGCGCATTGCGCTGGAGATGCAGGCGGAGCAAGCAAGGCTACAGCTCCAGCAGGCGCAAATCCGTTATGAGCAGGCATTGCGCGAAGCCGAAACGCAACCGAAACTCACGCAGGCGGCGCTCAAAAACGCTGAAAACGCGCTCAGAACCGCTCAGGAGAACTTGCGCCTGCTACGCGAGGTGAAGCACCCCCAGGATCGCGTGGAACTCGCTAACGCTGTGCGCGACGCCGAGACCCGCCTGCAGGAAGTACGGCGCAACTATGAACGTCTGCAGAATCTGCTAGAAAAGGGCTATGTCTCGCGCCAGCAGGTGGACGCCGCGCAGACCCAACTCGTCGCTGCCGAGAGCCAGCTGCGCAACCTGCAGCAACGCCAGCAGCAGCAGGCGCAGCAGCAGACCATCGAGCTGGAAAATGCACAGGCGCAGGTCGAGTCGGCGCAGGCGGAGCTGGAGCGTGCCCGCGCCAGCGCCGTGCAAGACGAACTCAAGCGCAAAGCCCTCGAAGCCGCCAAAACCGACCTGGAGAACGCCCGCCTGCGCTTGCGTGAAATCGAGATGCGTCAGCTGGAACTTAAGCAAGCCCGTGCCAGCGAGAAACAAGCCGTGAGCCAGTTCCAGAACCTGATGATTCAGTTCTCCGAAACCGATGTGCGCGCTCCGATCCGAGGTGTGGTGACCCGTCGCTATCGCGAGGTGGGCGAGCTGGTGATGTCGGGCACAACCGGCTTCGGCGAAGGCACGCCCATCATGCAGGTCGCCGACCTGTCGCAAATGCGCGTGAAGCTGAACCTGAACGAACTGGATGTCGCCAAAGTGCGCGTGGGGATGCCCGTGGAGATTACCGTCGACGCCCTGCCTGACCGCAAGTTCAAGGGAACCGTGCGAAAAATCGCGCCCGCCGCGCAAAGCAGCGGACAAACCACCGCGCTCGGCGTGGTGAAGTTCGCGGTAGAGGTGTACCTGAACCAGACCGACGATGCCCTGCGACCCGGCATGACCGCCCGATGCCGAATCATCACCGCCGAGAAACCCAACGCGCTGCGCCTGCCGCTGGAAGCCATCGGCAAGGAGGACGGGAAAGAGTATGTGCTGCGTGTTGTGCCCGGTCAGAACGAGCCGAACGGCAAGCCCAAAACCGAGAAGGTGTTCGTAAAAATCGGGCTGCGCAGCGCAAGCCACGCCGAGATTCTGGAGGGACTGCGTGAGGGCGATAAGGTGGTGAAACCGCCTTTTGCAGGTCCCCAGCGACGCCAGTTCGAACTCCGTGAAGAACGCGGCGGCGAAGAAAGACAGTAGCGACAGGTATCATTAAAGCAGGGGTTCCCGATGGCGTTCACGGTTCAAGACTTTGAGGATATGTTGCGCATTCTGGAGGAGAATCCGGAATGGCGTCAACGCATGCGCGAGGCGATTCTGACGCGCGAGCTGCTGGATCTGCCAGCGCAGTTTCGGCAACTGGTTGAAACGGTGCGCGATCTGGCGGCAGCTCAGCGTCGCACGGAGCAGCGGGTTGCAGAACTTGCTGAGGCACAGCGTCGCACCGAGGCGCAGGTGGCGGAACTCATTGAAGCTCAGCGGCGCACGGACGCCACTGTTCAGGAACTGGTGCGAATCTGGCAAGAGATGGCGCGACGCTTGGATCGGCTGGAGAACTGGCAGCAGGGTGAGACGGGCAGGCGCGAGGGCGAACGCTATGAACGCGAAATCGTGGCGCGTGCGCCCGCGCTGTTCTATGGAGGAACCGGCGGAGGGAAAGGCGAACCCCATGTGCGC
>JAOAES010000347.1 GCA_026416655.1 Fimbriimonadales bacterium | reverse complement strand
CGGTAGGCACGGGCGTGTACGGCTTGGCAAGAGCGACCACAGGCACTGCCTGGGGCGTGCATGGGGAGACGCAATCCCGTGCCTCCAGTGCCTACGGCGTGGTGGGTGAGGAACCCAGCGGTGGGGCTGGGCATGCCGTCTACGCATTAGGTACTCTCGCTGCCACAGGCACAAAATCATTCCAGATTGACCACCCCCTGCGCCCCGAAACGCACTACTTGAACCACTTCTGCGCAGAAGGTCCCGAACCGTACAACATCTACAGCGGCGTGGCGGCGCTGGATGCGCGTGGCGAGGCATGGGTGCAGCTGCCCGACTACTTTGAAGCCATCAACCGCGACCCGCGCTACACGCTCACGCCTATCGGCGCGCCGATGCCCAACCTGCACATAGCGGTCAAAATCCAGAACAACCGCTTCAAGATTGCAGGGGGCGTGCCTGGCATGGAAGTCTCATGGGAAGTGAAAGCCATCCGCAACGACCTGTGGGTGCAGCGCTACGGCTACCAGACGGAGCAGGAGAAGGAGGACGAAATCAAGGGCAGGTATCTGCACCCCGAACTCTACGGGCAACCGCTGGAGCGGGGCATCCTGTACCGTCCTGAACCTGCCTCGAAGCCCGGCGAGGTCGTGAAGCCGTAAGCAGTCTCCTCTCTCCCGCGTGCGCGGGGGAGAGGAGCAAAAAACCCGACCGAAGGAGGCTTGACGATGAAAACACTGCTGAAACAGATGAGCATTGCAGCCCTTGTGCTGCTAAGCCTGATGTTTGCGAACGCCCAATCGGGCGGCGGCTACGACCTGACCTGGTGGACCATCGACGCGGGCGGGGTCACCTTCGCTACAGGCGGAACCTTCAACCTCGGCGGCACGGTCGGACAGCCCGACGCGACGCGCCTCGATGAACTGCAGGGCGGCAACTTCCGCCTCACGGGCGGGTTCTGGTTCACGATACCGACCTGCATCCCCACCAACGGCGATGTGGACGGCAACAACTGCGTGGATGACGCCGACCTGCTGACCGTGCTGTTCAACTTCGGCGCAACGGGCAACAACCTCGCTGATGTGAACTGCGACGCTGTGGTGGACGACGCCGACCTGCTGATTGTGCTGTTCAACTTCGGCAGCGGGTGCTGAAACTGCTGCTGAAGGTACAATTGCGCTATGAAAGCGCAGAGCGTTCCTGCGGGCGCGCTTGCGCTGCGCTGGGGGGCTTTCGGGGCGCTGTACGCGGCGGTGTCGGGCGCGTTGCTGGCGGCTGCGTTGCCGCCGTATGACGCGCCGTTGCTCGGATTTGTCGCGTTTGCGCCCCTGTTGCTCGCGGTATGGCGTGCGCCGCAGTTCTTGTCGATTCCCTACGCGCTCATCACAGCGGGTGTGGCATCGCTCGTGCTGACGGGATTGCCCTTCACGGCGCACTACTCTTACGATTACCTCGCACTGGTTCCATTCGGCATGTTCGGCGCGTTTTTGGGGATGACGCTGATGGGGGCGCGGCGGCTGGGGTCGGCGGGCGGCTGGGCGACCGTGCTGGGCGTCGGGGCTACGGGAGTGCTGTGTGAATGGCTGGCAGCGCGTCTGGACTTCCCCTACACGGTTGCGCTTACACTCTGGCGGGACGCGCCCTTGCTGTGGCTGGCGGGTTGGGTCGGCGTGTGGGGGCTGTCGTTTCTGGTGTGGGCAGTGAACGCTGCACTTGCGCAGGCGTGGGCACAACGGCGCATCACGACGCCCCTGAAGCTGCTTGCAGGCGCACTGGTGTCGCTTCACGCGCTGGGATGGCTGCAGATGAACCTCCCACGCGAGCGCGAGATTGTGCGCGTGGCGGTCGTGCAAGGGCATCGCGACTTCTTCCCTGAGTGGATACGGCAGGCGAAGGCGCAGGGCGCACAGATTGTCGTGCTGCCCGAAGTGAGCTGGAACATCCCTCATGCCACCTCAGCGGCATGGCAGCATGCGGTATGCCTGATTTTTGGCTACTGGGATGGGCGCAACAGCGCCGCGCTTGCCGCGCCCGATGGGAGCGTCAGTGCGCCGTATTACAAAATGCATCCCTACGGAGGCGAGCCGCGCTCCTGGCAGGAAGGCGAGCCGGTGCGTGCGTTTCCGTCGCCTTTCGGCACGCTGGGCGCGGTTATCTGTTATGATACGATGTTCACTGAACCGTGCCGACGCCAAGCGTTGAACGGCGCGCGCTTCATCGCTGTGCCCACTCACGATCCCACGACGCCGAACCTCGCGTTTCATTACTTACATGGGGCAACCACCACGCTGCGCGCGGCAGAACATCGGGTTCCGATGGCACGCTCCGAAGATTGCGCCGCCTCAATGATTGTGGATGAGTGGGGGCGTGTGCGGGCGTATGCTCCCCCCCACGAGCCGCTGGCTATCGCCGATGTGCCGCTGGGAAGCGGACGCGGAACGCTCGCCTCGCGCGTTGGAGACTGGTTCGTGCTGGGATACGCTCTGCTTGCTGCGGGGGCGTTCCGGCACGCCCGCAAACACACGCCGAGGCTGACACCGGAGGCGTGACGACGCCCGTCTGCGCAAGCCAGCGAATGTGATGTCGAACCGCTACACTTTAATCGGCTCGCCTTCGGCGCGGCTTACATGGTTCCAGATGGTCTCCAGAATCTGGTCGGGGCTGACGCCGTCCGCTTCCGCCTCGAAGTTCAGCAGCAATCGATGGCGCAGGGCAGGTTTGAGGGCGCGTTGTACATCCTCACGCGCCACATTATAGCGCCCATCGAGCAGTCCGAACACTTTACTGGCTAAAATTAGCGTTTGTGCGCCGCGCGGGCTGGAGCCATAGCGCACATACTTGTTCACTTCCGGCGGCGCGTAGTCAGAGCCGGGGTGCGTCGCCACGATAAGCTTGAGCGCGAACTCCTGCACGGGGCGCGCAATCGGCACCTCGCGCACGAGGCGTTGCATCCGCAGCAGCGTCTCCCGATCCGCCACGACCTCAGGCTGCGGCGTCTCCGCGCCCGTGGTGCGGTCAACAATCTCGCGAAGCTCCTCCAGCGTCGGATAGCCCACCAGAATCTTGAAGAAAAAGCGATCCAGTTGCGCCTCCGGCAAGGGATAGGTGCCTTCCTGCTCGATAGGGTTCTGTGTTGCCAGCACCCAGAAAGGCGGTTCGATGGGGTATCGCTTGCCCGCGACGGTGACGGCTTGCTCCTGCATCGCCTCCAGCAACGCGGATTGCGTTTTGGGCGTGGCGCGGTTGATCTCGTCCGCCAGCAGGATATTGGTGAACAGCGGTCCGGGACGGAAGGCAAAGGTGCGCGCCCCCGTCTCGCTTTCCACGAGGATATTCGTGCCCGTGATGTCGGCGGGCATCAGGTCGGGCGTGAACTGGATACGGGCGAACTCGAGATGCAACGCCTGTGCGATGGTACGCACAAGCAGGGTTTTGCCTAAGCCCGGCACGCCTTCCAACAGTGCGTGCCCGCCCGCGCACACCGCAACCAGCGTGTTCTCCACCACTTCTTCTTGTCCCACGACCACTCGCGCCACCTGTGTTTTCAGCGCGTGGTAAGTCTCACGGAACCATTCCGCAGCTTGTTTCCCGTTCTCCATCGGTTATGCCCCCATGCAAGGTGTAGGTATCGGTTCCGCTCGCGGGGGGATTTTCCTGCTCAGCGGCGGCACGGCAAGGGGAGAAAGCCGGTTAGGGTCGTATCGTCGCCGTCGCTCGCTCACGCCGCCACGCCATCACTGCCTCGCCCACCAGCCAGACCGCCAGCGCAAAGATTAGCGCGCTGAATCCCAACAGAAGGGTGTTGCCCTGCTCAGCGAAGTTTCGCATGCCGATAATCAGCGCGGTCAGCGTAGCAATCAGCATAAAGCCCATGGGTACCAGCGTAGGAAGCGTAGGACGCCCCAGCGAACGCAGATAGAGCGACACGACCAGCAACGCGAGCGCAGCCAGCAACTGGTTCGACGCCCCGAACAGGCTCCATAGCAGCGTGCCCACGGACTTCAGCTCGCCCGTGACGGGGTCGGGGGCTTTCAGCAGCGCGAAAAAGCCAATCAGCCCAACGGCGAGAACCGTCGTGAGAACGGCGTTCTCCAGCGGCGGGATGCGCCACGCGCGTCCAAGCTCCTGTAGGTTATAGCGTATCAGGCGCGCACCGGTATCTAAAGTGGTCAGCGCGAAGCCGACTGCGACGGTCGCCACGAACACTTTGGCGATTTCGAGGGGAATGCCCACCTTGCTCACCATCGCCCCTGCGCCGTGTACGAAGTTCGCCAGCGCGCTCTTGCCCGCCGTGAGCCAGTCGGGATAGCGCGCTTGCCACTCCGCGCCCAGTCCCGCCGCTACCGCCAGCAGCGCGAGCGTCGCCAGCAAGCCCTCCAGCAGCATCCCGCCGTAGCCAATCGGCAAGGCGTGGCTCTGGCGGTCTAACTGCCGCACCGTCGTGCCCGACGCCACCAGCGAGTGGAAGCCCGACACTGCACCGCAGGCAATCGTGATAAACAGCAGGGGGAACATCGGCGGCGCGCCTTGAGGATTGGGATTCACAGCCGGCGCAGTCAGCGTGAAACCGCCCACCAACGCCCCAATAAGCAGCAAGCCCATCCCCAGAAACAGCTGGAACGAGTTCAGATAGTCGCGCGGCTGCAGCAAGAGCCACACCGGAAGCAGGGTGGCGATGAGCGCGTAGCCCAGCAGTAGGTAAATCCAGAGGCTGGCGTTCAGCTCCGCGCCAAACAGATTCGTGATAGGGTACTGCACGCCCAGCCATACGAACACCAGGCTCAGCATCAGGGCAAACACGGTGAGTTTCGCAAGCGCGATGCGATACCGATAAAACAGTATGCCCACTCCGAGCGCCAGCACAATCAGCGCAGCGCTGGGCAGTACGGCTTCGGGCACATGCCCGCCCTCTGCGCCGCCCGCGCCCGGCGCGAACAGGTTCGCGATGTTAATCACGAACACGCCCATCGCCAGCGCAATCGCGAAGATGCCGAACAGCAGGAACAGTGTGCGCGCCCGTGCGCCCGCCACATCGCATGCCAAATCCGCCACGCTCCGCGCCCGATTGCGCATCGAGCTATACAAACAGCCCAGGTCATGCACCGCCCCTACGAAAATACACCCCACCACAATCCACAGCAGCGCAGGGACCCACCCCCAGATGACGGCGATAGCCGGTCCCAACAGCGGTCCCAAGCCCGCGATTGAAGCGAAGTGGTGTCCGAACACCACCATCGGCGGCGCAGGTACGAAATCGCGTCCGTCGCGCAGGGTATGGGCAGGCGTCGGCTCGGCATCGTCCAGCGGGAACATCCTCTGTGCGAGCCAGCGTCCGTACCAGCGATACGCCAGCAGTAGCAACACTCCAACGCCAACGAGAATGAAAAGCGCGTTCATGCCTGCGCATACAATTTCTGTGTTTACGGAGTCGAATCCTGCTAACGCGTCCCTACAGCCTGATGCGCCGCCAGAAAATGGTCGTGCCCCACGTAGTAATGCACGGAATGCTCAGCGGGCTTGAACCACACAATCCCCTTCGGCATCACACTAAAGAAAGGTTCTACCACGCGATGCGCGGCTTCTAAGTCCACCAAGCCGCCGTCGGCGCGGGTCACGCTGCAGTGGAGCAAATCGTCCTCGCCCTCGAACTGGATGATGTAGTCATCGATTTCGGCGCGGTAGCGCTCGGCGGCATCTAAGCGAATAGGCAGCCCTGCTTGAATATCCTCAAGCAGGGCGTCCAACACGCGCTGGACCGGTTCGGGCATGGTTCACGCCTCGATGGACTTCACGCGCAGCACCGTGATTTGCTGCCGATGTCCCCAGCGTTTGCGCTCATTCTTCTTGGGCTTATACTTGAAACCGATAATCTTGGGCGCCTTGGTCTGTTTGACGACTTCGGCGACGACCTTTGCGCCTTCCACATAGGGCGCGCCGACCTTCACGCCGTTCTCAGTGCGCACCATCAGCACCTCGCTAATCTCCACCTCTGCGCCCGGCTCGGCGTCGAGTTTCTCCACGCTCAGTACGGTGTTCGGCTCCACGCGATACTGCTTGCCTCCAGTTTGAATAATCGCGTACATCGTATTTGCCTCCTGTTTGGAAATTGGATTATACCTGCTCAGGGGGTGCGACTTGAATGCGTTGGAAGGCGCGCATGCCTTCCGAAACATCCCCACGAATGAACCATTCCACGCTGAGTTCCTGAGCCAATTCTCGTACCGTCGGGTTAGACCACTCCTCGCCCAGCACGGCTCCGATGGCGTCCACGCCTGCCCTGCGGAGGGTCTGCGCTCGCAGATGGGCGCGGCGCACATCCGCATAGTCTACCTTCACAGAGATTTCCGCCACGACGACCTTTGCGTCCTTCCACCAAATGAGGTCGGCGAGGCTGGGGTCGCTCTCGTTGCTATCGTCCACATCCTCTGGGCGCAGTGCCGCCAGCCACTGATGCACGCGCCGTCGAACCGTGTACTCATCCGGCGAGCCGCCCTCGCCGTCGCGAAAGATGCGCCAGGCACGACGAATCGTTTCCCGCTCAAACTGCTCACCGCGCCGTCTGCCCTCCTCGCCGCGCAACCAGTCGTCGAATCGCTGACGCGCCCGCGAGAGATCCCGAATCTCTTCCAGCATCTGCTGCTGCGTTTCCAACATCTGATGCTGCACGGCAATAACCTCTTGCAGTTGGGCTTCGTGCCGTCGTTGTACTTCCACCAACTCCTGCAGTTGCGCCTCGTGTCGTCGTTGCACCTCGACCAGCTCTTGCACCTGCGCTTCCGTGCGTCGCTGCGCCTCAATCAGTTCGCCAATCAGACGGTTATGCTCCTGCAGTTGCGCCTCCGTGCGCTGTTGCGCTTCAATCAGTTGCTCTACGAGAGCGGGCAAACGCAGAAAGTCATCCTGCAGGATTTGTCGGCGCACAATATCGCGCACCTCCGCGCGCTTCTCCAGCACGCGCAGGATTGCCTTCTCGTCCACAATCCGCTCCTGCAGGGCTTCTAACCACTCTGGGTGGCTATCCAGCAGGCGCAACAGTTCCTCAAAGCGCTCTTCATCCAGCAACATCTGATTCGATTGTACCTGAAATCAAGGGTTTAGCCCCAGTTGCGGGGCGATGGTCTGTAATGCCTTCACGATATGCTCCACATGCTCATCGAAGGGGACGCCCAGCTCCTCTGCACCTTGCACTAAGTCCTCACGGTTGACGCCCCGCGCGAAGCTCTTTTCTTTCATGCGTTTGCGCACCGATTCGGGCGTCACTGCGCTCAGCGTGCGCCCCTTCACCAGCGCGACGGCAATCACGAAGCCCGACATCTCGTCGCAGGCGAAGATGGCTTTTTCCAGCAGGCTCTCGCGGGAGATGCCTGTGTGGTTCGCGTGTGCGCCGATTGCCCGAATGAGGGTCTCCGACACGCCGCGCTCCCGCAGGATCTCCATCCCACGAAAAGGATGCTCTTCCAGCGAGGGATACCGCTCGTAGTCGAAATCGTGCAGCAGCCCCACTATGCCCCAGAGTTCCTCGTCCTCACCGTACAGGCGGGCGTAGTAGCGCATGCAGGCTTCCACTGCCAGCGCGTGCTTGCGCAGGTTCTCGGATTGGGTGTATTCGCACAGCAGTTGCCAGGCTTGTTCGCGCGTCATGGCGAATAGGATACCATGCGCTCGCCCCTCAACCTATACCCTTCTTCTAAGAAAGAATCAGATGGTTGGTATATCAGGCAGGGGCATCGTCCGTATGGGGGTCCGTTCAGCCCCCGACTCACCGCAACCAGACGACTCCTACCTGTAGCGGCAGCCCTTCGAGGCGCAGATGAACGGTGTGTTTGCCCCTGTTTTCTGGCTTGAGCGTCTGTGAAACGCCGTCAGGCGTCAGGAGCATCGCCGTTTTGGGGCGCAGCCAGCGCGGCAGTTGCGCCTCTATCTCGATGCCACGCTGTTCGCGGAATCGGTAGCCCCGCGGATGGATCTCGTAATCGAAGTTGGTAAGCCAGACTGCCGCACTGCGCTCGCCCACCAGCATCGAGGCGTCCAGCTTACGGGGATTCGTTGCGTTCAGTACTCGCACGCCGTTCGGACGCCAGTCCATGCTAAGCAGCTCCTCGCGCAGGGGCTGCAGGAACCGGTTCAGGCGCGTTTGTTCCTCGAACGCTTCGCGCCCGTGCTGCACAAGCTGCTCCACCAGGGTCGCCCGCTCCGATTCGGGCAGGGCGCGCAGAGCGGGGATGTCTTTTGCTTCCGTGTAGTAGCGTCGGAACTCGTTTTCGTCGAAGCCGATGAACCACAGCACACCCTTCGCGCCGCGACTGAGTTGCAGCCAGAGCTGGACGCGGATCTCCTCAGGCGTGGGGCAGGCGCGTCCGAGCGCGCCGCGCACCCACACGCGCTCGTCCCACCTATGCGCGCCTTGCGCCCACACCCAGAACGGTAGCGGCTCGCAGTTGCGGCGTAAATCCTCCGTGTAGGTCGCGGCGAGTTCCAGCTGACCTGCCCACTCGTCGGGAGGCGTCTCGTCCGCCATCGGCGCGCCCACGCGATAGGCATCGTAGCAGGCGATATCGGGAATCTCTGCAAACTCGCCGAACCGACGCGAGCGAGCGAGGTTGAGGTAGACAGGCGGTATCCCTTCGCGGTCGCGAAAGACCTTCGCCACCCGCTCACACAGCGCAGGCAGATGCCAGCCCTCATAGCGCGCGGGATCATCCCAGTCAGGTTCATCCTTTACCATGTAGGCGACGATATGTGTGTTCTGGCGGTTGCGCTCGATGAATGCCGTCGCCGGGCGCGGGAAGCCGCAAAATGGCAACGCCTTAAGACCCTCTTGGGGACAGATTTCACTGAAGGCGCGACGCTCGGTCTCGGTCAACTCTGCTTGCCCTTCAAAAACAAAGGTATCGAATCCTCGCTCGCGCCACGCTTTACGCTCCTTGTCATCTTCCCAGACGCTGGTGCGCCAAGTCCCAAGCGGGAAAAAGCGTTGCATGGGGCGTGCCGTCCCTCCGAGCATCCACGCCGCGTCGCCCACCTGCACATCCACCTGCAGCGGCAGGCTCCGGTGCGGTTCCGGCTCGCTTGGCAGCGTCGCGCTCAGGAAGTTCAGTCCGCCGTTCGGCTCGGCGTCGGGCGCGAGGGCGCGGAACCGCACGCTCCGCCCGTCCACGCGCAGCCGCGTCGCGCGTACAGGGCGCGTCGCATCGTCGTTGCGCAGAACCACTGTGAGTTTGCGCCCTTCCAGCCACGCACTCGCCAGCACAGCAGGAGCCGCTTTCGGTTCCAGCTTCGCCTGCCCCTCTGTCCCGTCGCCCAAACGCACCAGCAGCTCTATCGGCGCAGTGTCTAACGCCTCGCGGCGCAAATTCAAAATCAACATCGCGGTCGTGCGGGGCGGGATGAGTTCGTGCGTGAGGCGGTACCAGTTCAGCCATCTTCCCGGGCGTATCGTCTCTATATCGCGCCCGTTGAGGATGATACTACTCACGGAGCGTGGTCGCCGCTCGGTATTGGGGAGATAGACCCAAAATGTGCCGCCTAACTGATTCAAACTCGGCTCTGGCTCCCGAATCCGCGCGCTGGATCGGTGCGGGCGGAAGAAGTATTCCAGTCGCATGGCGATTAGATTGTACCTGAGGGGAGCATAGCCGGAATGGGCTATAATTAGCCCATCATGCGGACGATTGGCTTCTTGGCGCTCCTGATTGGGCTGCTCTACCTCGCCAGCGCACAGCAGATTAACTACGACGGCTATCAGGTCTGGCGACTGACCCTCGAAAAGCCCGCGCAGCTGGAGGAGATTCAGTCGCTCGTGCGCGACATCTGGATGATTCGGGGCAAGACGGTCGATGTGTGCCTCTCGCCGGAGGAGCAGGCGTCGCTGCACAAGGCGGGCTACACGGGCGAGGTTCTCATCAAAGATGTCGGCGCGCTGATTCGTCAGCAACAGACCGAGTTCACCCCACAGGACGGCAGCCTGTTCACGCGCTACCTCACGCTGGACGAGATTTACGCCGCCATGCGCCAGTTAGCCAATCAGAACCCGCGCCTCGTGCAGATGTTCGAAATCGGCAAGTCCATCGAAAACCGCCCGATTTATGCCCTACGCCTCACCAAAGACCCGCGTCGCGCCCGCGTCTATCGGAACCGCCCGCAGGTGGTCATCAACGCGATGCAGCACGCGCGGGAATGGATTACGCCCCCCGTCGTGCTTTACTTCGCCTATCGGCTGGTCTCGGAATATGAGACCGATGCGCGCGTTCGCGAATATCTCGATCGGCTGGAGGTCTATGTTGTGCCCGTGGTGAACCCCGACGGCTATGTGTTCACGCACACTACGAACCGCCTCTGGCGCAAAAATCGGCGGTACAACGGGCTAAACCAGTGGAATCAGCCTGTTTACGGCGTCGACCTGAACCGCAACTGGGCTTACAGGTGGGGCGGTCCTGGCTCCAGTGGCAACCCGTCGAGCGAAACCTACCGGGGGGCAGCCCCCTTTTCGGAGCCAGAGACCTATTTTCTGAGCCGCTGGATGCTGAGCCTGCCGCTGCTGCGCTCTCATATCGATGTGCATAGCTATTCGCAGATGATTCTGTGGCCCTGGGGCTACACGACGGATTTACCCCCCTTCAACGCCGTGTTTGAACGCGAAGGGCTGGCGCAGCAGGCGGCGATTCTGGGCGTGCATGGAGAGTTCTACATCGCGGGTCCGATTGCCACAACCATCTACCTCGCCAGTGGGAACATGGTGGACTGGGTGTTTGGGGCGCGCGGTGCGCTCTCGTTCGGCTACGAGCTGCGCGACACCGGGCAGTATGGGTTCCTGTTGCCGCCAGACCAGATTCTGCCCAACTGCGAGGAGGTCTACCCCGCGTTTCTGGAGCTGTTGCGCTGGACGCTGCGCCGCGACTGGAAAGAGGAGTGATAAGTTGTTCCCTCAAGGTACGACGGCGTCCCCGCCGTCGTGTTTCTTGTCTAAACAGCGCGTGCGCGACGGCGAGGACGCCGTCGTACCAGCCATCGTGTTTCTTGTCTGGACAGCGCGTGCGCGACGGCGGGGACGCCGTCGTACCAGCCATCGTGTTTCTTGTCTGGACAGCGCGTGCGCGACGGCGGGGACGCCGTCGCACCTACCATAAGCCTATAGCGTTGCCTGCACCGACTGGAGATACTGCTCCACCACCGTGTGCGCGTCGCCGTCGGCGCGGAGAACGCCTTTATCCAGCCACAGCGCACGCTGCGCCACCTGCCGAATCGCGTCCATATCGTGCGACACGAACAGTATCGTGCGCCCCTCGCGCTGGAACTGCTGAATCTTGTCGTAACACTTCTGCTGGAACCGCGCGTCGCCGACCGCCAGCACCTCGTCCACCAGCAGGATGTCGGCGTCCACATGCGCGGCGACGGCGAACCCCAGCCGCATCAGCATCCCCGACGAGTAGGTGCGAATCGGCGCGTCGATGTAGCCCTCCAGCTCGGCGAACTGCACAATCGCATCGATACGCTCGGCGACCTGTTTGCGCGTCAGCCCCAGAATCACGCCGTTGAAGTAGATGTTCTCCAGCCCCGTCAGGTCAGGATGGAACCCCGCGCCGAGTTCAAGCAGGGGCGCGACCCGCCCGTGTATCTCGATGACGCCGGAAGTGGGGCGATAAACCCGCGCGATGATGCCCAACAGCGTGCTTTTGCCCGACCCGTTCTGCCCAATCACGCCGACCGTCTCGCCTTGATGGATGGTGAAACTCACCTGGTTGAGCGCGACGAGCCGCTCGACTCGTTTCGGCAGGAACGAGAGCAGCAGCCCTTTTAGCGAGGCGTAGGCGTGGTGCGCGAGTTTGAACTCTTTCGTGAGGTTCTCGGCGCGGATGGCGACGGGGGTCTGAGTTCGCGTCGCCTCCGCGCAAGCGTTAGAAGTCGCCGCCACGACCGCCGCCTCCTCCGCGTCCACCTTGCGTCCCTTGCTGCTGCTGGGGGCGTGCGGGAGCGCGGCGCAGGCTGTTGTCGATGTAGATTGCCCAGTTGTAGCGAACGGTGTTGCCCGCCCAGTCGGCGGCGATGAGCGTCATCGTGTGGCGTCCGTCAGGCAGGGGCTTCGCAGCAGTGCCCGCACGCAGCTGCACCGTGACCTCGCCCAGCGACGGTTCATACTCGGCGGGCAGCGGCTCGTCGTTCAACAGCCACTGCACCGAAGCCGGGTTGATTCCGCTCCCGTCGTCGCGCAGGCGCGCCGTGAAGTCCAGCGGCAACTGCCCCGACATCATCTCGCCAATCGTGGGCGTCGTGCGCACCACCTGCGGCGCAATCCGATCCACCCAGCCGAAACCGAACATCGTCAGGTTGCCCTCGCCCGTGGCGACCACGAAGCCGTTCGGCGTGAACACCGGCTTGCCCGACAGCGCAAGGTACGCCACGCGCCGATTGTTCTGGTCAACCGTGCCCTCCGGCGGGCGCAGGGTGTAGAGCCACTCCAGCTTGCCGTCGGGCAGCGAGTAGCACAGGAGCGTGCCGCGCCGTGTGGCGAGCCAGAGCTTGCCGTTGTGGATTTCGGGCGCGGTGAGCGGCTCGTAGCGCATCTCAATCGGCTCGCGGTCGCCCGCCACGATTTTGCCCGTGTGGTCGAACACATAGAGGCGGTTCTCGCGCGTCAGCACGGCGATATAGTCGTCGTTCGCGGCGGGCGCGAGGCGGAACTCGGTGTTGAACCGGCGCGTCCAGCGCACCGCGCCGCTGTTGGGGTTCAGTGCAATCACCACATCGTTCGAGGTGACATACACGCTCCCGTTCGCGTACACGGGCTGCGGGTCATAGTTTGGCGCGGGCAGGCGGAACAGCCAGCGTCGCCGTCCACCCGAAGTGCTGATGGCGTGGACGAACCCGCCGTTCGTGCCGAACATCAGCGTCTCGCCCTCTTTGACGAGCTTGCCCGAAATGTAGTCGTCGGCGCGATAGGGTTCTCGCCAGAGCGGCTCGCCGCTGCGGGCGTTCAGCGCGTACACCTCGCCGCGCCCCGTGCCGATATACAGCACGCCGTTATCGAGCAGCGGGCGCGCCGTCGGCGCACTGTCGGCGGTGAACACCCAGCGCAAACTGCCCGTCTCGGCGTCCAGCGCCAGCACATTCCCGTTGTTCATGCCAAGATAAACCAGCCCCTCGCCCTCGACGGGTTGCCCGATAATCGTGGTGGTGAGCGGCGCGTCGGCGGGGTATTGCCACTTCAGCGTGCCGTCGTCCAGATTCACGGCGTACAGGCGGTTCAGGCAGGGGTAGTAAATCGTCTGCTTGCCCACGCCGGGCAGCGCGGGGTTGTTCGGCGCAGGGTTGCCGAAGAACCGCCACATCGCCGCCGGCGTCTGTGCGCCCGCCATCGCCCAGATAAGACCCAACCACAACGCCCAAATCGTCGTTCGCATACCATGCTCCCTATTCGTTAGACGCGCAGGTTTCCCTGCTGAAGTATACCTGCTGTGGGGCGTTTGGGGGGAGGGAACCTGATAAGGGTACACCGCTTTGCCTCAGTTTGGGGCAAGAGGGCGACGGTTTTGCAAGCACTCGCGGCTTTCTGACCTCACCCCCCAGCCCCCTCTCCGTAAACGGAGAGGGGGGCAAGGGGGGTGAGGTTGTAAAAGAGCGCGGGGAAATTGTGGCAGCTCGCACCCGATTTGAACCTAACCTGTGTACCCTTATCAGGGGGAGGGAACGCCCCAGTTTGCTGGGGCGCAAGGGGAGAGCGAGGTACTGATAAGGACAGCGAATAGGTTCAAAACAGGCGCACGCTTCCCCGATTTGCCCGCGCCCTTTCCCACCTCACCCCTCTTGCCCCTTTCTCCCACCCTGTGAGAGAGAGGGACACGGAGTGAGAGCGGAACACACGGAGGCATGCTACTCCAGCCGCCGCAGCAGCCCCAGTCCACCGACTCCAAACAGCAGGTTGGGCGACCACGCTGCCAGCATCGGGGGCAAGAAGCCGTAATTGCCCAGGATCTGAAACAGCAGCAGCGTGTTCCAGAACACGAACACCAGCACAATCGAGAGTAGCACGCCTACGAAGCCGCCTGCCCGCGCCAGCAGGAAACTCAGCACCGGCGCGCAGAGCGCGAGCACCAGGCACGCTGCAGGAACCGCCGCTTTGAGGTGGTAACTCACCTCCAGCTGCCGCGTGTCCAGCCCCATTTCGCGGTTGCGCCGTATCTGCTCGCCCAGTTGCGCCATCGTCTGCTCTTCCGGCGTCGGCGCGGCGAAAAAGTCCTGCAAAGCGACCTGCAGGTTAATCACCAGCCGCGCCGCGTTTTGCACATCGGCGACCTTGCCGTCGGGCTGATAGTAATGCACGCTCGGCTCGTAGAGCGTCCACACGCCGTTGTGATACTCGCCGCGCGGAGCTTTCACCACCAGCCAGCCGCCTTGCTCGCGCCGCTCGAACATCAGCACATCCTCCAGCAGTACCTTCTCGCCCTGCTGCTGCGCCACGCCGATGCCCACCATATAGTTCTGCGCCTTGATGACGGCGTTGCTGGTCAGGTTCGGCACGGGCGCAAGCAGGAAAATCTTGTTGCGCAGCCGGTTGAACTGTTGCATCGAGGGGGGCACGAGGTATTCGTTCAGCGCGAAGTTCACGCCCGAAAGCAGTACGCCAATCAGCATCATCGGCGCGAAGATACGGCGCAGGCTCACTCCCGCCATGCGCAGCACGGTTATCTCGCTGTCGCGCGTAAGGCGGTTCACCGTGAGCGCAGTGCCCACCGCCGCGCCCACAGGCAGGCTCAGCACCAGCAGGTACGGCGTGTAGTACAGCACCATCTGCAGCACGGCGACGAGGGGCACACCGTAGTTGAAAAACCACGGCGCGTAGTTGAACAACAGGTTGCCGATGAGCATCAGCAGGATGGCGCACACGCCGATGCCCAAAGGAGTCAGCATCTCGCGGGCGATATAGCGATCCAGTCGCGTGAACGGCGGCAGCGTGCGCAGGGGATTCATGGCTTGCGTATAATCCAGACGATGAGTCCCAGTGCGGTGGCGAGCGTGGTCAGTATCGCCAGCAGCGCACTCAGCCCCATCAGCTGCTCGCCCCAGAACAGGCTCAGCGCAATCGCACTCACCGAGACCACCCATACCCAGAACACTTTCTGCATCAGCTGGCGCGGGATCCAGCGTCCCTGTACCAGCAGGGGCAGAACGAGCTGTCCACAGCGGTCGCAGCGCACTGCGCCCACCGCCTGCCGCGCGCCGCAGTGCATGCACGGCGTGTAGCCCAGCTGATGCGCGTGTTGCAGCTCGTCCTTCCACATCGTCAGGCGTCGCTTCTCGTTCGCCGCCATAATCGGCGCGGTCTGGATGGCACGCTCCAGGTGATACACTGCCTGCTCCAGCAAGCCGTTTCTATAGCACACTTCCGCAAGGTTGATGAGCGAGCCGTAGTTCTTGGGGTCGAACTCGTAGGCGAGGCAAGCGCGTTCGATGAGTTCGGCGTCCATCTGGGCGTGCGCCAAGCGGTTCAAATAGGCGCGCAGTATCGGCAGCCCGACCGCTCCGCCGCCGAGGGTCAGCAGCGAGAACGTGCCTACATACGGGAACGCCTGCCGCGCCGTCGCCAGCGCCAGCAACAGCGCGACCGCCGAGCCGATAATCGCCTCCCCTGCCGTGACATCGCCCGTAACTGCCCAGCTCACCAGAAAGAAAATCCACGCCGCCGCGAGCAGCCACACCAGCATGGCGACAAAGATCGTCTCCATCAGAAACAATCTTACCTGATTTTGAGCGCGGCAGGCGAGGTGGGCGTCCTGCATGAAAGATGTCGGCGAGGACGCCGACGCTACGCAGGGCGCGCCACATAGCGTCGGCGTCCTCGCCGACGAAGCCCACCCCACCGTGTGCCGTATTCACGGAAACTTCCAGCCGCACTTCACATGCACGCTTTAAGAGAGGTAAACTTCTGACTCGATGAGCGATTTATCCTGGCGCGAGGTGGGGCATATCGCCTCTCAGCTGCTAATCGCCATCGGACTGAGCGCGCTCATCGGCTTGGAGCGCGAGTTGCGGGGGCGACCCGCGGGCATCCGCACGCATGTGTTGCTCTGTCTCGGCGCGACCTTGATGATGATACTTTCGCGCTCGTTCAGTCCTGCGGGCGACCCGGGACGCATCGCGGCGCAGATTGTGAGCGGCGTGGGCTTCATCGGCGCAGGCACTATCCTGCGACAGGGCAGCATGGTGCGCGGCTTGACGACCGCAGCGAGCCTCTGGGCAGTGGTGGCAATCGGCATGACTGTGGGGATGGGAACGCCCCAGTATTATGTGATTGCGCTGATGGGCACACTGGCGATTTACGGCGTGCTGACTCTGTTGCGCATCCCCGAAGAGCGTATCCAGCAGCTCCATCGCCATCCGCTGCTCTGGGTGACGCTGGAGGCGCGGGCGAAGCTGGACAGCGTGTTCGCCGTACTGTCGCACCACAGGGCGGAACTGCTCTCGTTTCGGCAGGAGTTTCCTGAGCAGCCGCACACGCGCGTCTACGCGCTGGAAGTCCAACTGCATGAGGAAGGCTCGCGCGAGGCGATTCTGCACGATCTGCTAACCCTCCACGAGATACGCGCAGCGCACTGGGAGAACGGCGGATGAAGGTCGGGATTATCGATATTGGCTCTAACTCGGTGCTGTTGCTGGTTGGTGAACACACCGAAACGGGCTGGCGCACTCTCCTGGATACGGCGCGTATCACTCGTCTCGGCGAGGGCTTCAGCAAGGAGCAGACGCTGCAACCGCACGCGATTGAGCGCACTCTGCTGGCGATTGATGAATATCTGGAAACCTGCCGCGCGATGGGCGTAGAGCGCGTGATTGCCGTCGCTACGGGGGTGGTGCGGACGGCGCGTAATCAAGAGGCGTTCGCAGAACAGGTGAGACAGCGGCTGCGTCCTGGTTCCACTGAAGGACGCACTGGGGAACGGGGAAACGCCCTGCATGGTATACTTTTCCCTAAGGGTGATGAAACCGATGCATAAATTGCGGATTGTGATAGCCGACGATGAGCCGATTATCCTGCTCGACCTGCGCCAGATGCTGGAAGAGCTGGGCATGAGCGTGGTCGGCGAGGCGAGCGACGGCAAGCAGGCGGTCGAGAAAGTGCGCACGCTGAAGCCCGACCTCGCCATTCTGGATGTGAAGATGCCCGAAATGGACGGCATCGAGGCAGCACGAATTCTGCATGAGGAGCGGCTCTCGCCCGTGATTCTGCTCACTGCCTACAGCGACAGCGAGCTGATCCAGCGTGCAAAGCAAGCGGGCGTGTACGGCTACCTCGTGAAACCGTTCAAGCAAGCCGACCTGACGCCCGCTATCGAAGTCGCGCTCGCCCGCTATCAGGAAGCCCGTGAACTGGAGCAACAGGTGGACGACCTCAAAGAGACGCTGGAAACACGCAAGATTATCGAGCGTGCGAAGGGCATCCTGATGGACACCTACGGACTACGCGAACAAGAAGCCTATCGGCGCATTCAGGTACAGAGCATGAACACGCGCAAGAGCATGCGCGAAATCGCCGAGGCGATTATCATCGCGCACACCATTCAAAGCCCCTCCTCATGAAACTCTCCGTCATTACCGACGAAATCGCCGACGACCTGCACATCGCACTGCAGGTCGCGCGCGAGTTCGACATCGACGCGGTGGAGCTGCGCACGCTCTGGGGCGTGAACATCGCGCAGGCGGACGACGACCTCCTGCGCCGCGCGAGAGCGCTATTGAAAGAGTATGGGCTGGGCGTTTGCTCGCTGGCGACGCCCGTGTTCAAGACGGATTTATTTGGCGCGACGGAGCGGGGACCGATGCACGCTGCCCAGGAAGCCGACCTCGCCGTGCAAATCCCCCTGCTCCAGCGCTGTCTGGAGACGGCGGCGTTCTTTGACGCGCCGCTGGTTCGCATCTTCGCGTTTTGGCGGGCGGGTGAGTTGACGCCTGAACGCGAAACGGCGATTCGGCATTGGCTGGAGCGCGCTCTGCCCCACGCCGAACGCGCCGATGTCACGCTGGGACTGGAAAACGAGCATAGCTGTCAGGTGGGCACGGGCGCGGAACTCGCGCAGGTGCTGAGCCAAATAAACTCGCCCTATCTAACGGGCGTGTGGGACCCGGGCAACGCCTTCGTGCTGGGCGAGGCGGCGCAGGCGGGCTACGCTGCCGCCCAGCCCTATGTGGGGCACATCCACATCAAAGACGGCGTGCGCCAGCCCGACGGCTCGGTACGCTGGGTCATCGTCGGACAGGGCGAAATCGGCTACAAGGAACATTTTCGGCAAATCGCCGATAGCGGGTATCAGGGATACCTCTCTTTGGAGACTCACGCGCGAATCGAGGGCTTATCGCAGGCGGAGGTCTCGCGCCGGTGCCTGCAGGCGATGCAAGAACTCATCTCAGGAGGCGACTAATGGCTGGGATTACGGTACGCACTTTTCGGGAACTGTTAAAGCGCAAGTTGGTCAAGGGCATAGGGCTTGTCGCGCTGCTGGGCGTTGCGGCGAGCATGGTGATTTTCTTCGCGATTCCGCCCGGTGCGCCGATGCAGCGCGAGGCGGCGACCGGCTTGGATCAGCCTGTCGTCAAAGTGGGCGATGTGGTCATCACGGAGGCTGAACTCCAGAAGTTCATCAATGCCCAGACGCAGAACAATCCGCCTTCAGAATACGGCGCGCTGCTCCAGATGCGCTACCAGACCGCGCAGAGCATCGCCAACCAGCTCGCGATGACGCTGGAGCTGGAAAAACAGGGCTATCAGGCGTCGAACGCGGAAATTGAACAGGCGAAAGAGCAGTTCATCAACTCGCAGCTCGATATGCTACGCCAGCAACTGTTGCCTGAGGGCAAAGGCGACGACCGCGCCCTCGACAAAGCCATACGGGAGCGCAACCCCAATATGTCGCTTCGCCGGCTGCGCGAGCAACTCGCCGCCGAAGTGCCCGAGCTGCAGTTCCGCATGTTTGTCACGCAGGACAAGTTCCTCAAGAGCCTCCGCGAAAAATATAACCCAACCGACGAGCAGGTGCGCCTGATGTTCGAGCAGGTCTACCCCGCGCGGATTTTCGTGTCGGTGGAGAAGCACAAAGACAAGGCGGAGGCGCGCATCAAGGAGGCGCACGCCGCGCTGAAGGCGGGCAAGCCGTTCGCAGAAGTCGTCAAGCAATACTCCGACGACCCCGACGCAATTAAGAATCAGGGCGGGCGCATCACAGGCAGCGGCTACTACGAGATACAACGGCAACTAAGCGACCTGTTCGGCGCGGAAGTCGCCAACCGCATCATGGCGTTCAAACCCAACAAGGATTACACCGAGCCGCTTCAGGATAAGGAGAAGAAGGGCTACTTCATCTATGCCATCGCGGAGCGCAAGATGGAGCCGCCCCCCGACTTCAACGAGAAAAAAGACCAGTACCGACAGGCGTTTATCAATATGCGCGTGAGCGAAGAGCAACAGCGCGTGATGAACGCCGCGCAGCAGAACTTCAAGCCCGAATTTCAGGATCCCCTGCTCGCGCAGTATGATAAACTCACCAAAACGATGGGGATGCAGATCCCCCAGCGGTTGAAGACCTTCAAGGAGGTCAACGACGCGCTCACGCCTATCGTGAACTCCGCCAACCCGAATGTGCGCCTCGCCCAGTGGATGCAAATCCTCGTGCTGAACCAGCTCGTACAACTGCACAAAGAGACTAAAGACAAAGAGGGCGAGAAGAAATATCGCGAGCAACTCGTGGAAGCGATGAACCGTTTCTTCAGCGAAGGCGGCGAAGACCTCAACATCCGCTTGCTCCGCGCTGAGCTGCTCATCGAGGCGGGCAAAAAGACTGAGGCTCTAAGCGACTTGGAGATTGCATCCGGGCTGGTCGCGCGCCCCAGCGACTTCCCCTTCCTGTTCGGGATTGCAGAGCTATATCAAAAAGCCGGGCGCAAAGACCTCGCACAGCAAACCCAGAAACGCGCCCAAGACCTGCAGAAGGAACTCCAGCGCCAACAGGAAGAGCAGCAGAAGATGATTCAGAAACAGATAGAGGAGTTCCGCAAGCAGCAGGAAGCGGAGCAGAAGAAACAGCAGGAGGCGCAGAAGAAACAGGGGCAGGGCGAGCAGAAACCCGCCGCAACCGCGCCACAGCAGGGCGGACAGCAGGGGCAGCCTGCGGCTAACCCGCCGCAGCAGGGCGGACAGCAGCAACCGAACGCGAGCCAGCCCCAGCAGGGCAGATAAACTGATTCTCTTACCATGCGCATCGCAATCATCGGCTTGGGCGCGGTCGGGAGCGCCGCCCTGCGCTTCTTAGCAAAGCAGGGGCATAAAGCCGTCGGCTACGAGCAGTTCACGCGCGGGCACACGCGCGGCAGCTCGCACGGCGAGAGCCGAATCTATCGCCTCACCTACGCCGACCCGCACTACACGCGCCTGATGCGCCGCGCCTTCGAACTCTGGCAGGAACTCCAAGCCGAAGCGGGCGAGCAACTGATTGTCCCATGCGGCGTGCTGTGGCTCGGCGAGGAGAGCGACCCCGAACTGAACGTAATCGCACACGCGCTCCGCTCCGAGCAGGTCGCCTTCGACTGGCTGGACGCTTCAGAAACCGCCGCACGCTTCCCTGCCTTCCGCTTAGAGAAGCGCGAACGCGCCCTGTTCCAGAGCGAGGGCGGTGTCTGGCGGGTAACCCATTGTGTGCTGGCGCATCTGCGCCCCGCCGAAGCGTATGGAGCCGTTATCTGCGAGAACACCCGCATCGTGCGCATCGAGCGGCTGCCCAATCATATCGTCCTCGAAACCGAGCAGGGCGCGCTCGAACGGTTCGACCGCGTCCTCATCACGGCGGGCGCGTGGATTCCGAAACTTTTGCCCGAGCTGAACCTGCCCCTGACCGTGACGCGCCAGACCTACGCCTACTTCGCGGTTCAGCAGGGCGCAGAATCGCATTTTGAACCTGCCTGCATGCCCGTCTGGATTGAAGCGACGCGCCACTTTTACGGTTTCCCCCTCGACGGCAGGCAGGCGGGCGTCAAGATTGCCCTGCACCAGCTCGGCGAGGCGCACGACCCCGACCTGCCCGCGCGTCCCGTCGATGAAAACGACCTCGCGCCCCTCCGCGCCTGCATCCATCGTCGACTGCCCGAAGTGTCCGAAACAGTGCTACACGCAGGAACCTGCCTCTACACCAACGCGCCCGATGAGAAGTTTCTGATTCAGCATCTGCCTGGCGATTCGCGAGTCTGGTTCGTCAGCGCATGTTCCGGACACGGCTTCAAATTCTCCATTCTCAACGGCTACGAAGCGGGGCGGCAGGTTGTGAGAGAGGGGTAATAACACAATTTTCGCCCCAATCCCCTGCAATTCGCTCTAAATCCCCGCAAACCTCTTGACTTTTGGATACTGTCTATGCTATAATATACTCACAACTGCAGAAGAGGAGGTGAGAGTGTGGCTTACGAGGAGTTCGAGTATGAACCCAGCATCGAGTGGGACACGCTCAGCGAGTACGAAAGCCCGTTCGCGTACGACGGCGATTTCGCTGACCTGCTGCGCGACACCGAATGGGACTATGAATACAGCGAAGGCGAGTGGGAGTACTACGGCGACTTAGAACGCGAAGACTTCGATGGGTAAACCCTGCCCGGCGGGGTCGCGACGCTCCGCCGCATTTTTTAGACAATCCTGCAGGAATTACCTGCAACAGCGCGTACTTAATAAGCGCAGGGAGGATGGCTTATGCGACGGGACTTTAGGGCGGCTCCGAGCTGGCAGGAGCCTGAGAAACGAGAGGCGATTGAGGTGCAGCTTCGGCTGATTACCCCGATGTTTGGCGGGGGCTACAAGTCGCGCGAGGTGGATCCGTTCATGCCCATTCGTCCTGCGGCGATTCGGGGGCATCTGCGCTTCTGGTGGCGCGCGACAGCAGGGGCACAGTATGCCAGCGCCGCGGAACTGTATAAAGCAGAGACGGCGATTTGGGGTGGGGCGGCACTGAAGGAACAAGCGGCGTACGGGCGGGTCGCGATAGAGGTGTTCGTGGAACGACAGGGAACGCCAGCGCCTTATGCAGACATTGCGCCTAAAGCCACACCTAAAGAGGGTCCCTTGCACGGGTACTTCCTATTCCCTTTTCAAGCGCAGCAAGACGGCACGCCTGCTGCAGTCGGCAGGAAAGATGCTGTTTTCCGCCTGCGCTTGCTGCTGGACAGCACGCTTACCGAAGTTCAAAAAACAGAGATTCGCAATGCCCTCAAAGCATGGATTGCTTTTGGCGGAGTAGGGGCGCGCACCCGCCGCGGTTGCGGCGCACTCAAAGTTGTGGGAAACAACGCCACTGAATGGCTTCCGCCAGAAACGCCTCAAAAGATGGGTGAGTGGCTCAGAGGACTGTTGCCAAAACAAACTGCCACCCAGCCAATAGCGTTGCCTACGCTTGCTGGGGTTCGTTGCGGGATAGCCCGTGGCGGGCACGACGCGACGTCGGTGTGGCGCGAGCTGGGCAGGTTCTGGGCGCGATTCCGTAAAGGGCATTTTAAGGAACCTTATCAGCCGATGAAAGGCGCGAAATGGGGGGACTATCGTCAAGTGCTTTGCCGACTGAATGCGCAACAGCCTCCGCTGCAGCTCGCAAAACCTTTTCTCGGACTACCGATTATCTACCAGCGTATCAAAGACGCGAAGAATCTCTGCTTTGTCGGATCCATCGAACCCGTTGACAGCGGACGGATGGCTTCACCTGTCATCCTAAAGCCCGTCGCCCTTTCAGGGGGACAGATTGTAGGGCTGATAGCGGTGCTACCCGCCCAGCCGCCTCGCCACATCCAGATTAAGCAAGAAGGCAAAGAGCAGGCGCGTCAGTATGCCGTGCGTTTTCCAGAAAAGGACCCAGTATTGAAGGAACTCGAAGCGCGTGGCGTCGCAGCTGCCGTTATGCGGGCGTCGGAACTCCACTTCGGAGGGCAGTGGACACGCATCCTCTAAGGAGGGAACGTACAATGCGCTACCTACTCGCCATCGCGTTGGGACCGGTTCAGGACTTTATCGCCGCGGCACGGCGCACGGCAGATCTCACGGCAGGCTCAGAACTGCTGGTGGACATCGCGCAAGCCATTGCACAGTTCTTGGAAGACCAGCACGATGCCGAAATGATCTTTCCCCACAGCGGTCAGCAATCTGCGCCCAATAAACTGCTCTGCATCGTGTCGGGTGAACCCCACAAGATTGCACGGGGCGCAAAAGAACGCGCTCTCGAACGATTGCGCGAACTCTGGAATGAGGCTTTTTCCCAAATGCAGCCAGCGACTCGAGAGCTTATCGATACCGAAATTGTCTGTTGGCAATTGAAAAACTTCTTGGAGTTCTACGCCGCGTGGGTTCCCTTAGAGGATGATTACGCCGCCGCGCGAGCGCGGTTGGAGCGGATACTGGCAGGGCGCAAAACCTTGCGCGACTTCAAGCAGCCTTACAAGCGCCCCCAACACCCCAAAAGCCCGCTGGATCCGTCTATGGATAGTGCATTTCGAACCGAGGCGCACGGAAGCGGTTTCAGTGCGCCGGAAGCGGCGCAGCAAGATCGCACGCTGCGCCTCAAACCGCGCGAAACATTAGACGCCATTTCGCTCATCAAGCGCATTCGCGGACAACGCGGCGTCCCCTCCACCCGCGAAATGGCGATCAAGGCGTTTGAATACATCCTGCCCCAGCAAGCTCTGGACGCCTTTCGCGCCTTGCAAAACTGGCAGGAGCAGCTGGGCATCGACGACTTCAGCGACCTGTTCTATCAAGAGAACTGGCAGCGGCTCCTAAAAGAAAAGGCGAACGACTGGAACCTAAGCGAGGCGGCTCGCGCAGAGATTGAACTTGCCGCCAGCAAACTTCATCGCGTGCTACG
>JAOAES010000304.1 GCA_026416655.1 Fimbriimonadales bacterium | reverse complement strand
AGATGTGTATAAGAGACAGGGCACGAGGCGCGTATGAGCAAGGTCAGCGACGAGCAGATTTTCTACCTGCAGAGCCGCGGGCTGAAGAAGGACGAGGCGCTCACGCTGATTGTGTCGGGCTTCATCGAGCCTCTGGCGAAACAGCTGCCGATGGAGTATGCGGTCGAGTTGAATCGCCTGATCGAGCTGGAGATGGAAGGCTCCGTAGGCTAACGACTTCTTGCCAACCCGCTCCCGATGAACGCTCCCTGCCCCTATGGGTCAGGGAGCGTTTTTTTTTACGAAATCACAATAAGTGTGCTATAATAAATACGGAGGTCAGATTGACCATGCGAAAAGTGTGGTGGTTATTGGCGCTTCTGACGATTACGGCGGTAGTTTATGCCCAGTCAGTGCGCATAATTGGCGCACGCGGATACGGCTTTGCCGGTCCTGAAAATAGCAACCTCATCGACTCCCAGTTTACCTTCCAAGTCTACCGCGTCTTGTGACCTGACACCGTACGAACTCCTATTCGCGGCGCGTTCCAGTTCATCGCGCTGCAGTCTTCGAATGCTCGCCGAGTGAGCATCATCGTGCCCAGTATCCAAAGCCTTGAAGTTGACCTGGAGAACCGTACCGCGACCTTTACGGGGCGCGCGACGGCGATTTTGCCCTTCGCGAACGCGACACAAAGAATTTCGGGTGTGGCGCGTATCTATGTGGAAGACAACACCCGCCCTGACGTCGCGGGCGAGTCCCCTGACTTCCTGCGCGTGGAATTCTTCACTGCGAATGCCTCTACGCCCAACTTCGTTTATGAGGGCGTGGTCAAGCGCGGGGACATCCAGGTGTTTGAGTTATCCGCAAACCCGTAGTGCAAAAGGTGGGGGCGAAAGTTCTGTTCGCCCCCACGACATTCAGCACCTGCTGCTAAATCCGAGCAACGCAAGGGGCAAGTCTGCTGACGCCCATATCTCCTTCCAGAGCGGCGTGTGTATCCATTAGGAACGCCTCCGAACGCGAGCGCACCACGTTCCAGCTTTTATCGAACCGGCTATGGTGCTTTCCATCCCCTGCAAGCCCCACAATCACTGAGCCATCTACTATTTGGAGCATGAGAGGGGATTGAAATCGCTTCGCGTCACCCATTTTGGCGTCGGGAATCGTGCATAATATATGGAGCGGGGCGACAAGTTGAGCGATTGGCTACGGATAGCGGAGTATATCGCGGCGCGGGGGGCGATTTTAGCCCTCGATACGCTGCTGGTGGCGTTTCTCATCTATCGGCTGCTGTTGCTGGCGAAGGGTACGCGCGCGTATCAGGTACTGATTGGGCTGCTGGTATTCGTGCTGGCGTTGTACCTGAGCGACGCGCTGGGACTGGAGACCATTCACTGGCTGCTGGATCGTATGACCACGCTGGGACCCGTGGCGCTGGTCATCCTCTTTTTCCCGGAGTTGCGGCGTGTGCTGGAGACCATCGGGCGTGTGGAGTTCTGGCGCAGTAGTTTCGGTGTCAGCCCCGACGCGGAACCCATTCAGCGTGCGATCAACGAAGTGGTCAGTGCCGTGCAGCAGATGGCGCGCGACCGGATCGGTGCACTCATCGTTTGGGAACGCAAGGATCGCATCGCTGAAGGCAACGGCATCGAGTTGCAGGCGGAAGCGACCTCCCCGCTACTGCGTACGATTTTCTATCCCGGCTCCCCCCTACACGATGGCGCGGTTATCCTGCGCAACGCAGAGATTGTAGAAGCCGCTGTCTACTTCCCCGAAATCAGCCAGAATCCCGAAATTCCCAGTAGCATGCACACACGCCATCGCGCGGGAATCGGCGTAACAGAGACCTCTGACTGCGTCTCGATTATCGTTTCGGAAGAGACCGGGCAGATTACTGTAGCAGTAGACGGCGCATGGACGCAGAACGTCGATGCAGACCATCTGCGTCGCTTGCTCAGCGACCTGCTTACAGGCGAGGCGCGCCCGCGCATCCTCGAGCGGATGGGGGTCACCCTGTCCAGTGTGCGCAAGAATCGCGCAGAGCGCAATGCTAATAAACGCACCGAAGAAAAAACGGCGTAGCAGGTATACTGTTCGCTGCGAGGTGAGGCGATGAGCAAACAGGCGATACTTTCTAAGGATGCGCCCGCGCCGATTGGTCCCTACTCTCAGGCGACGCGCGTTGGCGAGTGGATTTTTATCTCTGGACAGATCCCGATTGATCCTCACACGGGCGAACTCATCTTGGGCGGCGTCGCGGCGCAAACGCAACAAGTACTACAGAACCTGCAGGGGGTTCTAACCGCGCTGGGATTGAATCTCGATAGCATTGTAAAAACAACAATCTACATGACCGATTTGAATATGTTCGCTGAGATGAACGAGGTTTACGCCACCTATTTTCGTCCGCCTTATCCCGCACGCGCGACGGTTCAGGTGAGCGCGCTGCCCAAGGGCGCGCAGGTGGAGATTGAGGCGATTGCCTACGCAGGAGGTTAGTTATGCAAAAGATGCTCATCGGGGGGCATCTGGTAGGGGCGGATGAATGGCTGGAGGTTCTAAACCCCTACTCGGGCGAGCCGGTTGACCATGTGGCGCGGGGCGGTGCGACGCATGTAGACCAGGCGGTCGCCCTCGCAAGGCACGGCACGGAGAAGATGCGCGCGATGTCGCTGAGCCAGCGCGCCGCTATCCTCAGGCATGTCGCAGAGTTGATTCGTCAGGAGCGCCAGTCACTGGCAACACTGCTCACGCTGGAAACGGGCAAACTGATAGGCGAGTCGCGTGTTGAGGTGGAACGCGCTGCGATGGTGTTCGAGCTCGCGGCAGAGGCGTGTCATCACCCCAGGGCAACGCAGTTCCCGCCGGAGTCGTTCACCGACGGTGCGTCGCGCTTCGGGTTCTGGGCGCGCGAGCCGATGGGTGTGGTGGCGTCGATTCTGGCGTTCAACCTCCCGCTCGCGCACGCGGCGCAGAAAACCGCTCCCGCTATCGCTGCTGGAAATGCGATTATCCTCAAACCCTCGACGGAAGCTCCCCTCACCGTGCTGCGGCTGGGGTTGTTGCTCTACCGCGCCGGCATGCCACCTGAAGGGTTGAGCATCCTGACAGGCAAAGGTGAGGAAGTGGGGCATGCGCTTGCCGCTCATCCCTTGGTTCAGGCGCTTACTTTCACGGGTAGCCGTGAGGTGGGGCTGAACCTGCCTGTCCACGCGGGCGCAAAGCGTATCGAGATGGAACTGGATACCGTGGGTGCGCTCATCGCCGCTGAAACTGCTGACCCTGAGCAGGTCGCTGAAGTTATCGCCTGCTGCGGCTTTATGATGGCGGGGCAGTCAGCCACCTCGATTCAGCATGTGTGGGCCCATGAACGCCTCTTCGACGCGCTGCGAGACGCCTTGCTTCAGCGTGTAGCGGCACTGCGCTGCGGCGACCCTATGGAAGAGCAGACTTCCTTACCCCCCTTGATTCATCCCCATGCGCTGGCGCGTGTGGGGAACTGGGTACAGGAAGCTGTCCAGCACGGCGCAAAGGTGCTTGCCGGCGCGAAGGCCGAGCCGCCCTTCTACCTGCCCTCGGTGCTCGCAGAGACGCCCCACCACACTACGCTCTACAACGAGCCTGCGTTCGGTCCTGTCGTGTTGCTACATTCTTATAGCATGCCTGCGGAACTGCTCCAGCAGGTAAATCGGCTCTCTGTCGGGCTGCGTCTGGCTATCTACACGCGCGACATCGCGGAGGCGTTCGAGCTCGCCCGCCACGCACGCGCTCTGAGCGTGCATGTGAACGACTCGCCCGCTTTGCCAATAGACCCGATTATACGCGGCGACATGCAGGAGCATCACATGTGCTTTGAGGACATGCTACAGCGCATTGAACGGCTCAGTCAGTCCAAGTATGTTGGCTTCGGTAGGATGGCACTATTCTGATGGACGCGCTGCTACACTACGATCGAGAGCTGTTTTTCGCGCTTAACCACGGCTTGAATCATCCTTTGCTTGACCCCCTGATGTGGCTCATCACGAGTCTGGGGCTGGGCTGGGTACAGATGTTGTTGGTGCTGACGGCGTGGGGCGTGTGGGAGTGGAGGCGAAGAGGTACCCTCACCCCCGCTCCCTCTTCCACGCAGTGGGAGAGGAAAGTTAGCTCCCCCCTCTCCCACGCAATGGGAGAGGGGGGCTGGGGGGGTGAGGGCGACGACGAGACCCCTCTTCTCCCACGCTGTGAAAAAGGGGCAGGGGGTGATGGCTTCCGGTCGGGTTTCAAAACCCTCTTCCTACCCGCCTTGCTCGCGTTCGTGGGCAGTGGGTTGACGGCGCAGTTGATTAAGCGCATGGTTCCCCGCCTGCGCCCGTCGAACCTGCCTGATGCGATTGTCGCCCCCGACGAACGCATCTTTCACAATTCGTTCCCGTCGGGGCATACTACAACCGCCTTCGCGCTGGCGTTCTGGGTGTTCCTGCTCACGCGGAGCACGCGCTACCGCTTCTGGGGCTACGGCGCGCTGCTACTGGCAGGGCTGGTGGGACTGTCGCGCATCTATCGCGGGGTGCATTACCCCTCGGATGTTATCGCGGGCGCGGCGATTGGCGTGCTGTGGGGCGCGATTGCCTATTTTACTCTGAACGCGCGGCGCGTGCCTGATCCACCCGCCGCCGTATCAACTCCGGACAGCGCGTCGGTCTCCCCTCGCGATTAATCCACACATGGCGCGTCCAGCCCTCGGCAAGCAGCTGGCGTGTGTCGGCGTTCAGAATCTCGTACTCGAAGCGCATGCTGCTGCCTTTCAGCTCGGTGAGGCACACGCGGGTAATAATCCGATCGCCGTAGCGGGCGGGCGCACGATAGCGACAGTACGCCTCCACCACCGCGGCGGGCGTGCCGTCCTTCTCTAAAGCGACATAGTCGATGTCGTAGGCGCGACAGAAAGTCCCCCGCGCCGCCTCGAACCACACCAGATAGTTCGCATAGTACACCACGCCCATCGCGTCGGTCTCTGCATAGCGCACCTCAAACGGCGCGGTCTCAATCCAGGGGGTTAACGGTTCGTGCTGCATCGGGGGAAAATATACCTAACCGCTGTTCCCTGCGTACTTAATCACCTCTACCTCGCGCAGCAGAATCAGCCCTTCGTTGACCATCTCGTCGAGCGTAGGCAGGAAGGCGCGTATCTTCTCGTCGGTGTCCACGATTTCTATTACTACCGGCAGGTCTTCCGAGAGGCGCAGGATGTTGGCGGTATGAATCACGCTGTTTGCGCCGTAGCCCGCGATTCCGCGAAACACCGTGCCACCCGCCATGCCCATCTCACGCGCCTTGAGCAGAATCGCCATATATAGCGGCTGTCCGTGCCATTTGTCCGCCTCGCCGATGTAAATCCGCAACAGTTTCGCCTGCCCTTCGATTTTCATGGCTCCGCCCCTCCAATCAGCCACCGTCCCAGCGCCACGCCCAGCGTCACGGCGATTAGCCCCAGCGCGAGGCTCCCGAACAGGTTCAGCCCCGCCTTGAACCAGAGACCCTGCTGGAGCAACCGCAGGCTCTCATACTCGTAGGTAGAGTAGGTTGTAAACGAGCCGAGAAACCCGTAGGCGATGAGTTGTCGCCACTCTGGCGACCAGGTGTAGTGCAGCGCAAGCGTCATAAACAGCCCCAGCAGAAACGAGCCAGAGATATTGATGAGCATCGTCTCAACGGGGAATAGCAAGCCCATCTTCTGAGCGACCCAGCCGCCCAGCCAGTAGCGCAGATTCGCGCCCAGAAACCCGCCCAGACCCACTAAGAGCGTCGCGCGTAGCATCAAGGATTAGCATACCTCACAGGCTCCCTGAAACGCCATAAATGATTCGAGCGTCTACTTTTGCGGAGGTTTTCCATGCGCTTTTTTGCGTTTCTCCTGTTGTGTGTCGGGGCAATCGGAGCGGCGTTTGCCCAAGAGACGCCTGACCTGAAGGCAGATGCCCAGTTGCAGGCGTCCCTGAGCTTTACCGAACCGCTAATACCGCTCCGCGAGCTTGTCCAGAAGGTTCGAGAGCGTACTGGCGCGCCGCTCGCTGTCGCGCCTGAAATTGCCGACGATAAGGTGTGCGTGCTGGTTTCCGAGAAGCCCGCGCACGAGATTCTCAACCGCCTTGCGGAACTGTTACGCTATCAGTGGCAGTGGGGCACAGACGGCAAAACCTATGTGTTGCGCATCCCTGCCGTCGAACGCCAGCGGGAGCGGGCACTCTACCAGCTGGCGCAGAGTACGGTGCAGCAGCGTCAACGCGAGGCGTTGCAGCGAATCATCGCGTTGGCGCGCCAGTATAGCCTGCAACAGCTGACACAGATGCTGGGCAGCCCCGATTTTCACGGCAAGAGCGACCGCGAAACATCTCACGCCGTCGTCGAGCTATCCAACGCCGGCGCGTACTGTGTCGCCCGCACGCTGGGACTGTTGCCCGACGCAATTAGAGAGCGACTCTGGACGGCTCAGAGCCTGATTTTCAGCTCGGAGCTGGATGAAGAAGCAGGACTGCCGCTGCAGCCCGACCTCGAGCGCGCACTCCTGCGCCTGTTTCAGGAAAACGACCTGATTGACCGTGAGAACACGCGCCTCAAGCGAGTGGAAATTCGATATCTGCCCTGCTCCCAGTCAATCGACCTGTCTTATATAGCGGTTTCCTCGCAGGCAATTCAACAGCATGGCGGCTTCGGGCTGAGCCTGTTCTCGTGGGGGGCGACGGAGTCCACGGAGTTGGAGTCGCACGCGCTCTGCAAGGTCTGGCGAGAGTGGCAGACCAATCGCGACGAGCTGCGGCGACTGCCCGAAGCCAAACGCGCCGAAAACACGCCCGCGCTGCAGATTCCTGAACCCCTTCGAGACAGCGTGTTCTCGAACTTGATTACTTGGGCGCAGTCGCGCCGCTTGAACCTTTATGCCGATGTCTATCGGATTCGCCCTGCGCAGAGTCCGCGCCGTTCTCGTGCGCGTACAGAGCCGATTGCTCAACAGAACGAGGATCCAATCCCACCGTTTGAGTGGAGCGCGTCTGCATTCTGGCTGCGTCTGGATGGGGATACGCTGCTGGCGCGGCACAAGGACTATTACTGGCTGCGCCCGAGCGAGATACCCGAACGCCTGCTACGCCCGCTGGAGGCGAAGATTGAGCGGCGTGAACCCATCACGCTGGACGAATGGGCGAATTTCGTCGCCGCGCTGACCCCCATGCAGCTGGAGCGGGCGTCGGGCGCGCTGCGCTTGACGCACCTGAGCGGTTCGCGGATTGTCCATGCGACCAGCGTGCCGATGGGGATGGTGCTGCATACGATGCCTGCGTTGCAGTTCTGGGCGTCGCTGACGCCTGCGCAACGCGCCGCTGTGCAACGCGGCGATCCGCTCCTGCTCGAGCGACTGACCCCGACGCAGCGTCAGCGATTCGCGGAAGCCTTCAACCCGCCCCCTCTACCTGGTTGCGTTTCGCAGGAATCGACTATCGTCTCGATGACCTCGCGCGACGGTGCAATTGTGCTGAACATCCCGGAATACTGGTTCTCGGGCAGCGTGCGCCGCCTGAGCGAGGCGCATGCGCGCCCCGATCGGTTCCAGTTGCGCATTTCAGGTGTCGCCCCGCCCTACACCGCGAACGAGGGGCGACCTCTCACGGTAAGAGTAGGCGCAAGTCCCTTCAACGAGCCGTCGGATGCTACCGATAAGGGCTATCGGCTGAGTTTCATCGCCGATGGGCGAGAGCGCGCCTATGTGGTGTATCAGACCGTGCCTGAGACAGCAGGGAGCGAAGTAGAGATCCCCCGCACCCGAAGCGGCGACGGCGCGGCTCTGGTTGCACCCAACCTGACCATTCGGCAGGATGATTGAGCGGTTCGGCGCAAGACGCCGTCACCGCTTGCCTATGCCGCTTGTCGACGCACGTGGGGCGGATCGATGGTCTGCGCCTCGTCGGCGGGCAGAAACACAGAGAACCGCGCGCCCTTGCCTGGTTCGCTGAAGGCGCGGATTTCACCGCCATGCTCTTCCACGATTTGCTTCGCAATCGATAGCCCCAGCCCAATGCCTTCCTCTTTGCGGGTGTAGAACGGCTCGAAAATTTTCTCTAACTCTTCAGGTGGGATGCCTTGTCCCGTGTCTTCCACATGGATCCAGACGCCTTTCGGTTCGTCGCTGCGTTCGGTGATGATGCGCACGACGCCGCCGCTGGGTGTGGCTTGCTGCGCGTTAATCAGCAGGTTCGTGAACACATGCTGCAGGCGCGCGGCGTTGCCCCACACGGGCGGCAGCTCTGGCGCGAGGTGCTTCTCTAAAGTAATGCCGTTGCGCAGCAGCAGATGCTCGGTGAACACGAAGGCGTCGCGCAGGGTCTGATTGATGTCGATGAGGCTCCGCGCATCGGGTTTGGTAGCGCGGGCGAAGCGGAGCAGGCTCCCGACGATGTCGCGCGAGCGGTGCGCGCCCTGCACGAGGTTCTCCACCGCCTGGGCGACGCGCTCATACTCCGTATCGCTCCAGTTTGCGGGGCGGTTCGAGCGCAACTTCTCGGCGATGAGTTGCGCAAACCCCACCACGGCGGTCAGCGGATTGTTCAATTCATGCGCCACGCCCGCTGCGAGCGTGCCAATCGCCGACATCTTCTCCTGTTGAATCAGCGCTTCGGACTTCTGGCGCAGTTCCTCGTAGGCGCGTTGCAGCTGTTCGAACAGTTCGCGATTGTGTTTGCGCAGGTTGCGTCGTTCGAGGGCGCGGGCGACAACGGTATTCAAAACGGCGATATCGTCGAGCGGCTTGAGCAGATACTCGAAGATGTTGCCCGCTTTGAACGCCTGCAGTGCGTTTTCCAGCGAGCCGTGTCCCGTCAGCACGATAATCTCGGCTTCGGGCAGGTACTCACGCGCAGCGGTAATCACCGCCAGCCCGTCTTTGCGCGGCATGCGCATATCGGTCAGGATCACGGCGTACTCGTTCTGGCGGATTTTTTCGATTGCCTCCTCCCCATCCGCCGCGGTGTCCAGCGCATAGCCGTCTCCCCGTAGCTGGCGCGTGTAGATGTAGCGCAAATCTTCCTCGTCGTCCACGATTAGCACACGCTCTGGCATACTGCTCGCCTCAAGGGGTATTATCGGCATACGAGCGAATTTGACTCAGGGGTAGGATTTTGCGCTTCAAGAGCGTATCCCTGTTCTTATGCTCACTCTTTGCCGTCGTGGGAAGTCGCTGGCGCCGATTGTGGTGCAGTCGGGCGCGACTGAAGCGGAGCGGTACGCCGCCGCGGAGTTGCAGGCGCACTTGCAGGCAATCACGGGCGCGCCGTTTGAGGTGCGGGAAGCCGACAGCTTGCCTCCACGTGCCGTTATCGTCGGGCAGGGCGCGCTCGCGGAACGCCTGCGTCCCGACCTCAACTTTCGCACGCTGGGCGATGAGGAAGTTGTCATCTCCTGTCGGGACGGCTACCTGCTTTTGAGCGGGGGACGCCCGCGCGGAACGCTGTACGCCGTGTATCGGTTCCTGCACACGCAGCTCGGTGTGCGCTGGTGGACGCCGTGGGCGCAGCGTCTCCCTCGCAAGCGCGACCTGACGATACCAAACCTCAACCTGCGTGAGCAGCCTGCCTTCGAGTATCGCGAACCGTTCTGGTATCACGCCTTCGACGGCGACTGGGCGGCGCGCAACTACTCCAACGGCAACCGTCCAAACCTGACCAGCAAGCACGGAGGCAAAATCACTTACGCAGGTTTCGTGCATACCTCGTTCTGGCTGGTTCCCCCACAGACCCATTTTGAGCAGCATCCCGAATGGTACAGCCTCATCGACGGCAAGCGTCGTTGGGAGCGAGCGCAGCTGTGCTGGACGAACCCCGAACTGCGGGCGTTTCTGGTAGAGCGCGTGCGTCAGGTTCTGCGCGAGAACCCCCAGGCGCGGATTGTCTCGATTTCGCAGGAGGACTGGACAGGGGCGTGCCAGTGCGACCGCTGTCGCGCCGTCGAGGAGCGCGAAGGCTCCGCCGTTGCGCCGATTTTGGAGGCGGTGAACTTCATCGCGGAACGGCTGGAGCGGGAGTTCCCGAATGTGGCGTTCGACACCCTCGCGTACTGGTACACGCGCAAGCCGACGCGCGCGCTCCGTCCCCGTCCGAATGTGATTATCCGCCTCTGCTCAATCGAGTGCAGCTTCGCGCAGCCGCTGGAGGAGCCGGGCAACGCAGGTTTCGCCGACGATATTCGCGGCTGGAGCGAGCGCTGTCAGCGGCTCTATGTGTGGGACTACACGACGAACTTCAGCCACTACCTGCTGCCGCATCCGAACTACTTCGTGCTGGGCGCGAACCTGCGCTTTTTCCATAAGCACGGCGTGCGCGGCGTGTTCGAGCAGGGCGCGTACCAGTCGCACGGGGGCGAGATGGCGGAACTGAAAGCGTGGGTGCTGGCGCAGCTGCTCTGGAACCCCTATCAGGACGAGAATCGGCT
>JAOAES010000278.1 GCA_026416655.1 Fimbriimonadales bacterium | reverse complement strand
GTTCCTCCACTGATGCGCGTCTCCTTCGCCGTCCTTAGACGCGAGTATTATACCCACTGCTTAACCCGCGCGTCAAGGGGGAGTAGAAAGAGGTATAATTCTCCTATGCCCGCCCAGCCCAGTTTGCCGTTGGAGGAGGAGTGTGTCGCCAGCAGCCCCCAATCCGCCTCGCATGCGCCCGCACTGGAGTATGACCCCGTGCTGTTCGGCAAAGACCCGACGCCCTACATCGTGGCTGTAGAGGCAGTGAATAACCATATTCGCCTGTTCCTTCGCGAAAACGGCAAGATACGCACTCAGGAAGAGCGGTTCCGCCCCTGGCTGCTGAGCGATATGCGCATCACGATGCCCGATGTGGAGTGGCAGGAACTTACGGGCGAGCTAAAAGGGCGACGGATGCTCAAATACCTCGCCTACTGCGCCGACCGCGAGGCGTTCGACAACCTGCGCCGCGCCCTGCGCGACGAGCATCGCGAAATCCTCGCTTACGGCTCGCTCCCGCGCCAGTACCTGATGCTGTCGGGCAAAACGCTGTTCAAGGGAATGACCTTTCAAGACCTGCACCGCCTGCAGCTGGATATCGAGACCAGTACACTCGCGCCCGACCAGCAGGGAGCGCAGGTACTGATGATTGCCCTCAGCGACACGCGCGGCTACGAGGAGCTGCTGGAGGGCGAGGAGAAAACGATTCTGGAACAGCTCGTCGAGCGCATTCAGCAGTTAGACCCCGATGTGATTGAGGGGCACAACCTGTTCGGGTTTGATTTGCCTTACTTAGCGGCGCGGGCGAAGGCGTTGGGCGTGCCCCTCAAGCTGGGGCGCGATGGATCGGAGCTGCGCTTCGGCTCGCCGCGCCAATGCATCATCGGCGCGAACAGCCGTACCTTCATCCCCGCCTATGCGCACGGACGCCATCTGATCGACACCTACCTGAGCGTGCAGCGGTTCGACATCGGCAGGGGCGACCTGGAAAGCTACGGACTGAAGGAAGTCACGCAGCAACTCGGCATCGCGGCGCCCGATCGAATCTACTTAGAGCGCGAGCAAATCCCCGAACTGTGGCGCACCGACCCTGAAACCGTACGTCGCTACTGCCTGCAGGATGTGCATGAGACGCGCCGCCTCGCCGACCTGACGCTGCCCACCGAGTTCTATCAGTGCCAAATGCTGCCCGACACGCTACAGAACCTTGCCGTGATTGGCACAGGCGAGAAGGCGAACCTGATGTTCATTCGCGCCTACCTCGCGGAGGGCTACGCCATCCCCACCCAGCAGGAGGCGCGCGAGTATCCCGGCGGCTATACCGAGGTGCGCAAAGTCGGGCTAATCCCGCGCATCGTGAAAGCCGATGTGGAGAGCCTGTATCCCAGCATCATGCTGCGCTATCGCATCAAGCCGAACGCGGATCACCTCGATGTGTTTTTGCCCACGCTGGAGCGACTGCGCCGTCTGCGCCTCGACGCCAAAGCCCGCGCAAAGCAAACACAGGGCGCGGAATCGGCGTATTGGGATGGACTACAAAGTTCCTTTAAAATACTCATTAATAGCTTCTATGGTTATACGGCAGGGCCATTCAACTTCAACGACTACGACGCCGCTGAAGCCGTGACGCTCAAAGGGCAGGAGCTGGTCAAGCAAATCGCCGCCGAGATTGAACGCCTGGGCGGCGTGGTGGTGGAAATCGATACCGACGGCGTCTACTTCCAGCCCCCAGAGCATGTGCAGACCGAAGCCGACGCGATTGCGTTCGTGGAGCAGGTGGGCAAAATCCTGCCCGAAGGCATCCGCCTCGCCTACGACGGGCGCTACAAGGCGATGCTTTCGGTCAAAACCAAAAACTATGTGCTGCAGGGCTACGACGGCAAACTGACCTTCAAGGGCGCGTCGCTGCGCTCCCGTGCCGACGAGAAGTTCGGACGCGAGTTCCTCAACCGCGCGATTGAACATCTGCTGAATGGCGAGCCAGCGAAGGTGGCGGAAGATTACCTGCGCCTCGCGAAGCAGATTCTGAACGGCGACATCGATATTGAACAGCTCTGTCGGCGCGAGCGCATCACCGACAAGAGCAAGCAGCCCAGCCATCCCCTGTACGAACTCGCGAAACGCTTCCAGATTGGCGATTACATTATGGTCTATCGCAAGCAGGACGGCAGTCTCGGCTTGCTGGAGGAGTACGCAGGCGA
>JAOAES010000274.1 GCA_026416655.1 Fimbriimonadales bacterium | reverse complement strand
GATGTGATTCAGAGGTTCAAGACCCTCACGACGCGCCGTTACATCGACGGCATCCACGCTGAGGGGTGGCAGCCGTTCAACAAACGCCTCTGGCAACGCAACTACTATGAACGCATCATCCGCAACGAGGCGGAATGGCACACGATACGCCAATACATCGCGAACAACCCGTATCGTTGGCTTGCCGATCCTGAAAATCCTGCGAACGCCGACAAAACCAATCTCAACCCGTAGCTGGATTTTTGCAGGGCGCGCCTCAACATCCCCAACCGCCTGAACCAATCGGGCGCGCACGGGGGCGCGCCCCAACGTCCTCAACCGCCCTGTTGGGGCAGACCCCCGTGTCTGCCCCCTCAAATCAGGTTTGCCTCGAATCAACAGGGCGCGCACAGGGGCGCGCCTCAACGTCCCTCATTGCCTGTTGGGGCAGACCCCCGTGTCTGCCCCCCTTCAAACGTGTCTGCCCTGAATAAAACATGCCCCTACACGATGGGACGTTCTCTTTCAGGGCGCGCCTCTACCCCACCACCCCCCTTGCCAACCTATCCACCTCCGCCAACTCCGACGCCAGCAACTCGCGCACACGACGACGCAACACACCGATCTCTAACCGCCCATCCAACGCGCCCGACGCCAACGCCTCCCGCACCCGCAACGCACACACACGCCCCAACGCCGCCAACGCCCTATGCCGCGCATCCCCCGCCTCGTACAACGGCAACACCGCCACATCAAAAATCTTCTTGTGAACATTCGGATGCGTCTTCTGCTCCTTGCGGCGCAATGCCCCTAACCGTTCATCTATCACCGAAGCGTTCAGCAACGCGCACAAGTAATGTGCCTCTTCCGCATCGTTCGTCTCGCACGCATACAACGCCGACTCCACGATGAAGCCACTTACGGGCACGCCATATCGCTGCTGCGCCTCCTGCTTCACCTGCTCCACATCAACCACGCTGGCAAAGCTCACACGCTGAAAGTTCGGATATACCACGCGATACCGCGCCGTAGGCGATTGCGCTGTAATCCCACGCGAGTAGTCCAGACGCTGGTAGATGTCCATCTTCTCCGCCTTCTGCTCGCGGAGGCGTTTCCATTCATTCTCGGCGCGCTCCAGCCACTCTGCTAACCGCGTGTAGCCCTGTGCGCGTGCAGTTTCGGCATTCAGCAACTCGTAGCCGTTAGCAGTGGGCACAATCGGCAGCAGCACCAAACGCACCTGCCGATAGCCAAACGGCAACATATCGTCGCCCAACAGCGTCGCATACAGGAACTGTGCCTCTACTGTGCCCTTGTACCTGAAGGCGTTATGGCTCGTCAAGCTCGTCGCTCGTCCGCCGCGCGCCGTGCGCGGGAGATATGCTGCTGCGCGTCCTCTCCTAAGGCGGGGTACGGAAATCGTCCTGCTAATTCATGCCGATCACACGCGCCCGTGTAGCTTGCCAGCTCCACAGGGTACACTCTACCTGTGCGGATTCTGTTTCTTGCAGACATCGTGGGGCGCACGGGACGCAACGCCGTCGCCAAAGTGTTGCCTGAGTGGCGTGAACGCTATGCCCCCGACATCGTGCTGGCGAACGGCGAAAACGCCGCAGGCGGCAAAGGCATCACGCCCGAAATCCTGAACGACTTGACCGAACTCGGCATCGCGGGCTTCACGACAGGCAACCACATCTGGGACAAAAAAGAGATCTATCCCCTGCTCGACTCCGACCCGCGCATCGTGCGCCCTGCGAACTATTCGCCGCTCGCGCCCGGCAAGGGATACACTTGTTTTGAGGTGCTGGACAAGAAACTCGCGGTGATTTCGCTGGCAGGGCGCGTGTTTATGGAGAACGCCGACTGCCCCTTCCGCAAGTTCGATGAGATCCACGCGCAGCTGGACACGCCGTTTGTCTTTGTGGACTTTCACGGCGAGGCGACTTCGGAGAAAGCCTGTTTTGCCTACTATGTGGACGGGCGCGCGAGCGCGGTGGTCGGCACGCATACCCACGTGCAGACCGCCGATGAGCGCGTCCTGCCCAACGGCACAGCGTTCATCACCGACGCGGGGATGTGCGGCGCGTTGCATTCCTCGATTGGCATGGAGTTGGAGCCGTCGATTCGCCGATTTCTGACCGGGATGCCCGCCAAGAGCGATGTCGCCAAAGGCGCGGCGGTCGTCTGCGCCGTACTCATCGATTTAGACCGCACGACGGGCAAAGCGCTGGGCATCCAGCGGCTACAGAAGCGACTCGCCGAGTAAGAGCGGTATAATTCCGTAGGTGGAACTATGTTTGAGGCGCTTATCACCATCCGCATCGAGCCTTTAGAAGAAGGCGGCTACCTCGCAACCAGCGATGACCTGCAGGGGTTAATCGCACAGGGGCGCACGGTTGCGGAAACGATAGAAATCGCTCAGGATGTGGCTCGCAAGCTGATTGAGTCGTACATAGAGCATGGCGACCCGTTACCACCCTCCATCTTAGATGCACTTCAGCGACCCAAACGAAAGTCCACACTCAAGATACCTGTTGGAATTGCCGCCGAAACGAGTGAAACTGTATGAGCCGTTTGCCTGCCCTGAGCTATCGCGAAGTCGTCCAGCGTCTGCGCGCTGCAGGTTTTGTATTCGACAGGCAGGCAAAAGGCAGCCACGAAATCTGGTATCACCCAGAGACAAAACGCCGAGTCACTGTGCCACGCCATTCTGGCACTCTCGCTCGTGGCACGCTCCGCGCGATTATTCGTGAAGCAGGGCTAACGGTTGAAGAGTTTCTTGGCGAAACAGACTCAGATCCCTCTTTAGGCGTTTAGAAGAACTTGTATGGGAGGTTCCTATGAAAACGACGGTTGTATGGCTGCACAACGACCTGCGTTTAGCAGATAACCCTGCGCTGTATTATGCGGCGCAACGGGGCGCGGTCGTGCCCGTTTATATCTACGCTCCAGAGGAGCAGGGCAAACGCGCGCCCGGCGAAGCCCGCCAGTGGTGGCTGCACCATTCCCTGCAGGCGTTAGACCAGTCGCTTCAGCAGCGTGCGCTGAGACTGATCATCCGCCGCGCGACTCACAGCCCCTTCGTGCTGGAACAGGTTATCAAAGCACCGGGCGCGGACGCCCTCTACTGG
>JAOAES010000104.1 GCA_026416655.1 Fimbriimonadales bacterium | reverse complement strand
AGTTCAGAAATGAATCAATCCCCACCACCGCCGCCACCCCCGTCGCCACCGCCACCATCGCCGAAGCCGCCGCCGTCGCTGCTTCCGCCGAACGAGTCGCCCAAGTCGCTGAACCAGTCCTTGAGGCTGTCCCACCACGAGCCGCCACTCGTGTCGGTCTCCTCGCGCTCTCCGTCAAACGGAAAACCGCCGCTCGCGTCGCCGTAGCCTGAAGACTCGGCGGCGCGTCGTCGACGCTCCTCATCGTGATTAACCTGATACCAGTGGTAGGCAGCCAGCCCTGCGACCGTCAATGCGCCGCCAACGATGAGCATCACGACCAACAGGAAGCCCAGTTCCATATCCGCCTCATCCTATTATAGCCCAATCCGAATCATTTTCTACGCTTCGAATCGTGCATAATATAGAGAGCGGGGCGACAAGTTGAGCGATTGGCTACGGATAGCGGAGCATATCGCAGCGCGGTGGGCGATTTTAGCCCTCGACACGCTGCTGGTGGCGTTTTTAATCTATCGGCTGCTGCTGCTGGCGAAGGGCACGCGCGCCTATCAGGTGCTGATCGGGCTGCTGGTGTTCGTGCTGGCGCTGTACCTGAGCGACGCGCTGGGGCTGGAGACCATCCACTGGCTGCTCGATCGCATGACGACGCTGGGACCCGTGGCGCTGGTGATTCTCTTTTTCCCAGAGTTGCGCCGCGTGCTGGAGACCATCGGGCGCGTGGAGTTCTGGCGCAGTAGCTTGGGCGTCAGTTCCGACACGGAGCCGATTCAGCGGGCGATTAACGAGGTGGTCAGCGCGGTGCAGCAGATGGCGCGCGATCGGATTGGTGCGTTGATTGTGTGGGAGCGCAAGGATCGCGTCGCGCAGGGCAACGGCATCGAGTTGCAGGCGGAGGTTACCTCGCCCCTGCTGCGCACGATTTTCTATCCCGGCTCGCCTCTGCACGACGGCGCGGTCATCCTGCGCCACGCCGAGATTGTGGAAGCCGCCGTCTACTTCCCCGAAATCAGCCAGAATCCCGACATCCCCAGCAGCATGCACACCCGCCATCGCGCCGGCATCGGCGTCACGGAGACCTCCGACTGCGTCTCGATTATCGTCTCGGAGGAGACGGGACAGATTACGGTGGCGGTAGACGGCGCGTGGACGCAGAATGTGGACGCCGACCATCTGCGCCGCCTGCTCAGCGACCTGCTCACGGGCGAGGCGCGCCCGCGCATCCTGGAGCGCATGGGCATCACTCTCTCCACCGTGCGCAAGAACCGGGCGGAGCGACACGCGAACAAGCGCACAGGGGAGAAAACCGCGTGAGCAGGTATACTGTTCCCTGAGAGGTGAGGCGATGAGCAAACAGGCGATACTTTCTAACGACGCACCCGCACCCATCGGACCCTACTCGCAGGCGACGCGCGTCGGCGACTGGATTTTTATCTCAGGGCAAATCCCGATAGACCCCCAAACGGGCGAGCTGATTCTGGGCGGCGTCGCTGCACAAACGAAGCAGGTGCTGCTGAATCTGCAGGCAATATTGACCTCCGTCGGACTGAATCTGGACAGCGTCGTAAAAACGACAATCTACCTGACCGACTTGAATATGTTTGCGGAGATGAACGAGGTCTACGCGACCTACTTTCGCCCGCCGTACCCTGCCCGCGCGACGGTACAGGTGAGCGCACTGCCGAAAGGCGCGCAGGTCGAGATTGAGGCGATTGCCTACGCAGGAGGTTAGCGATGCAGAAGATGCTCATTGGGGGGCATCTGGTAGGGGCGGACGAGTGGCTGGAAGTGCTGAACCCCTATACGGGCGAGCCGGTTGACCATGTGGCGCGGGGGGGCGCGACGCATGTAGACCAGGCGGTCGCCCTCGCGCGCCACGGCGCCGAAAAGATGCGGGAACTCTCACTCAGCCAGCGCGCCTCTATCCTCAAGCATGTCGCCGGGCTGATTCGGCAGGAACGCCAGTCGCTGGCGACGCTGCTCACCTTAGAAACGGGCAAACTAATAGGCGAGTCGCGCATCGAGGTGGAGCGTGCTGCGATGGTGTTCGACTTAGCGGCGGAGGCGTGTCACCACCCCCGCGCGACGCAGTTCCCGCCCGAATCGTTCACCGACGGCGCGTCGCGGTTCGGCTTCTGGGCGCGCGAGCCGATGGGCGTCGTGGCGTCGATCCTGGCGTTCAACCTGCCCTTGGCGCACGCGGCGCAGAAGACCGCGCCCGCGATTGCCGCAGGTAACGCAATTATCCTCAAGCCGTCCACCGAAGCCCCGCTCACGGTGCTGCGACTGGGGCTGTTGCTTTATCGCGCGGGCATGCCTCCCGAAGCGCTGAGCATCCTGACCGGTCGGGGCGAGGAGGTGGGGCACGCGCTCGCCGCGCACCCGCTGATTCAAGCGATTACCTTCACGGGGAGCCGCGAGGTGGGGCTAAGCCTGCCTGTCCAGGCAGGAGCAAAACGCATCGAGATGGAGCTGGACACCATCGGCGCGCTCGTCGCCGCCGAGACCGCCGATCCCGAGCATGCGGCGGAGATTATCGCCTGCTGCGGCTTCATGATGGCGGGGCAGTCGCCCACCTCGATTCAGCATGTGTGGGCGCACGTGCGCATCTTCGACGCGCTGCGAGACGCCTTGCTGAAGCGCGTGGCGGAGCTGCGCTGCGGCGACCCGATGGACGAACAGACCTCCCTGCCGCCGCTGATTCACCCGCGCGCGCTGGAGCGCGTGGAACGCTGGGTTCAGGAAGCTATGCAGCAGGGCGCGAAACCAATTGCCGGCGCGAAAGCGGAACCGCCGTTCTACCTGCCGTCCGTGTTGCTCGAAACGCCCGCGCACTCTAAGCTTTATAATGAGGCAGTGTTCGGACCCGTCGTGCTGCTCCATGTCTACGAATCGCCCGCCGAGCTGCTTCAGCAAATCAATCGTTTCGCTATCGGGTTGCGGATTGCCGTCTACACGCGCGACATTGCGGAGGCGTTCGAACTCGCACGCCACGCCCGCGCCCTGAGCGTCCATGTGAACGACTCGCCCGCCCTGCCGATAGACCCCGTCATTCGCGGCGATATGCAGGAACACCATATGTGCTTTGAGGACATGCTGGAGCGCATCGAGCGACTCAGTCAGACGAAGTATATCGGTTTCGGGCGGATGGCGCTGTTCTGATGGATACCCTGCTGGTATGGGATCGCGAGCTGTTTTACGCCCTCAACCACGGGCTGAACCACCCGCTGCTGGATCCCGTGATGTGGGCGATTACGAGTCTGGGGCTGGGCTGGGTGCAGATGTTGCTGGTGCTCACGGCGTGGGGCGCGTGGGAGTGGCGGCGAAGAAGTACCCTCACCCCCGCCCCCTCTCCCACTGCGTGGGAGAGGGGGGAGCTAACTCCCCTCTCCCACGCAGTGGGAGAGGGGGGACAGGGGGGTGAGGGCAACGGCAAGACTCCCCTCCCAAACCGTGAAAAAGGGGTAAGGGGTGAGGGCTTTCAATCTGGCTTCCGAACCCTTTTCCTTCCCGCCCTGCTCGCGTTCGTGGGCAGTGGTCTAACCGCGCAGATAATCAAGCGCATGGTTCCCCGCCTGCGCCCGTCGAACCTGCCCGATGCGATTGTCGCCCCCGACGAGCGCATCTTCCACAACTCGTTCCCGTCGGGGCATACCACAACCGCCTTCGCACTGGCGTTTTGGGTGTTCCTGCTCACGCAGGGCACGCGCTATCGCTTCTGGGGCTACGGCGCGTTGGTGTTGGCAGGGCTGGTGGGGCTGTCGCGCATCTATCGCGGCGTGCATTACCCCTCGGATGTTCTCGCGGGCGCGGCGATTGGCATGCTGTGGGGTGCAATTGCCTACTTTACTCTGAACGCGCGGCGCGCGCCTGCTCCACCCGATGCCGTATCACTTCGGGACAGCGCGTCGGCTTCCCCTCGCGATTAATCCACACATGGCGCGTCCAGCCCTCGGCAAGCAGCTGGCGCGTGTCGGCGTTCAGAATCTCGTACTCAAAGCGCATGCTGCTGCCCTTCAGCTCGGTGAGGCGCACGCGGGTAATAACCCGGTCGCCGTAGCGGGCAGGGGCGCGATAGCGACAGTATGCCTCCACCACTGCAGCGGGCGTGCCGTCCTTCTCTAAAGCGACATAATCGATGTCGTAGGCGCGACAGAAAGTCCCTCGCGCCGCCTCGAACCATACCAGATAGTTCGCATAGTACACCACGCCCATCGCGTCGGTCTCCGCATAGCGCACCTCAAACGGCGCAGTCTCGATCCAGGGGGTTAACGCTTCGTGCTGCATCGGGGGAAAATATACCTGAATGCGGAGGGTGTGGGCAAGAACGAAAGGAGATATCATAACCGTTGAGGCTTTCGAGCCTTGTCTGGACGGCACGTGCTCCCGCAATCGAGGTAAAATAGGGGCATGAGCCAGACAAGTTTACTGGCTGCGCTGCCCGCACAGTCGGAGAGATTATGACCGCCTTTCCCAAAAATCCAGCATGACCTTAGAAATCGCGCTCACACTCGGTTTGTTGGGCGTGGCGATGGCGCTGTTTATCAGCAATCGCTTTCCACCTGAAGTGGTCGCCCTGATAGTGCTGGCGACGCTGCTGCTCAGTGGCTTGGTCCCTGTGGAGCGCGGGCTGCGGGGGTTCAGCAACGACGCGGTGATTACCATCGCGGCGATGTTCGTGTTGAGCGAGGGGCTGCAGCGCACGGGGTTCATCGGCTGGGTAGCGCGAGGGTTAGAGAAGCTGGCGCGACGCGCGGCGGGGCTGGCAGTGGGCGCACTGCTCGTCCTTACGGCGTTCCTCTCGGCGTTCGTGAACAACACGGCGGTCGTCGCGCTGTTCATTCCCCTGACGCTGGCGTTGTCGGAGACGGCGCGGCTCAGCCCCTCGCGCCTGCTGCTGCCCGTCTCCTACGCCGCGATGCTGGGCGGGGTCTGCACGCTGATAGGCACTTCCACGAACCTGATTGTGAACGGCGTGGCTCAGGAGCGCGGGATTGCGCCGATGGGGATGTTCGAGTTCACACCGCTGGGGCTGGTATTTACGGGGGCGGGGCTGGTGTATCTGTTCGTGATTGGCATGCGCCTGCTGCCGGAGCGTCGCCCTGCCGCCAACCCTGCCGACGCCTACCGCCTGAGCGCGTATATCACGGAAGTGGAACTCACCGAGAAATCCAAAGCCGTCGGCAAACGCCTAATGGACGCCGATTTCGTCAGGGAGCTGGGCGTCGAAGTGCTGGACATCTGGCGCAACGATGTACGCCTGCTGCCCCTGCCTGACCGTATCTTGCAAGAGGGCGATATTTTGCGCGTGCGGTGCAATCTGCAGCGTCTGCAGCAGCTGCAGGGCGCGTATGGGCTGAAACTGGTGGTGGACGAGCAGGCGCATACCCAAACCGAGCCGCCGCTGCTGGTGGAACTCGTGCTGACGCCGAGCTCGTCGCTGGTCGGCAAGACGTTGCGCAGCAGCCGGTTCCGCAACCGGTTCGGCGCGACGGTGCTGGCGCTGCGCCACCGTCAGGAGATGGCGTTGGAACAGTTCGCCGACACACCGTTGGAAGCGGGCGACGCGATTCTGGTTCAGGTGGAGCGCGAGCGGTTGCCCGAGCTGTTGCGCCTGCCCGATTTTATTTTCGTCTCGCAGACGGAGGCGACCCGTCCACGCCCGCTCAAGGCGCTGCTCGCAGGGGTGATTATGGTGGGTGTGGTGACGATTGCCTCGCTGGGGTGGTATCCGACTTCGGTAACCGCGCTCACGGGCGCACTGCTGATGGTGTTGATGGGCTGCTTGAAGCCCGATGAGGCGATACAATCCATCGACTGGCGGTTGCTGATTATGCTGGGGGCGATGCTGGGGCTGGGCGCGGCGATGGAGACCACCGGCGCAGCGCGCTGGCTCACAACCAGCATCGTCGCCCCGCTGGGCGCGCTGGGACCCATCGTCGCGCTATCGGGTTTCTACCTGCTCACCTCGCTGATTACGGAGGTGATGTCCAACAACGCGACGGCGGTGCTGATGGCGGCGTTGGCGATTGAGGTCGCCGCCGCGCTGGGGGTGGACGCCCGCCCGTTCCTGTTCGCCGTCGCCTACGCTGCCTCCGCGAGCTTTATGACCCCCATCGGCTACCAGACGAACACGATGGTGTTCGGCATCGGGCAGTACCAGTTCAGCGACTTCGTGCGCGTCGGCGCACCGCTGAACTTTCTGTTCTGGATCCTGGCGACGCTGCTGATTCCGAGGTTTTGGGGGTTTTAGGCAAACTCTCAGGTCTCCAAAAACGCAAGGCGCAGTTCGTAATGCTCCACGCAGCTAAAGTAGAATCGAACGACCTGCTCATAGGAACGAAAGGCGTAGCGCGAAGCAATCTGCGCAAAGGGATCGCGTCGAAGTTTTTGGTCGAACAGTTTGCGCTTGCTCTCCTCCGCAACCAGTACGAAGCGTGCGCTGGTCTCCCGTAGCTGGTACATCTGGTGCATCGAGTTATCGAAGTCGGTAGTGTTTTCCACATCGTAGATATACTTGGGGAAGGGGTGTTGGCTATTGCTAAACCACACCACATCGCGGAAACTGGTTATGCGAACAATTCCCTCGTAGGTGAACTCAGGTATCCGTTGCAACCCGCAGAGACTGCTCAGTGGCTTCCCATCGAACGAGCGGTTCTTGTCGCTCGTGTAAGTCAGGTATCCAAGATAATTGCCGATTTCAATCAACATCCCCTGTACTGCGCCGTGTAAATCGCTCTGTTGCTTCAGGTAATTCTGATACGACTGTCCTTGCGCCGCCTCTTGATAGGCGTTCTGAGGCTGCTGTTGCGCTCGTTCGGGTAGCGCGAAAACGCCCAGCCCCGTGCGTATATACCGTCCTTTGCGCGCCTCACGGTATAGCACGCCGCGCAGTGTTTTTTGCCAGTCGCCTTTTGGCAGTTTGCGATACTGCCCAGCCTGCTGATAAAGCACAGGCAGCGTCGCCTGCCCACCATTCGCTTCGATGATAGCGCGAATCACCTCTGGCCAGCTCATCTGACTCTCTCTTGCTCCCCTAAGCTGTTTTGTATTCACGGACTCGCGTATCCTTGATCCGCAAGGGCAGCGACAGGTCGGCTTCGCGTATTATACCGATCGGGTGTGAGCATTTGATAGATATTCGCTACTCCCTCCCCGCGCGTATCTCGCGAATCGCCTGCAGATGCTCCTCGTAGGTGCGGGAGAAGCGGTGATAGCCGTCCGCCTGCGCCACGTAGAACAGATACTCTGTCGACTCTGGCTGCAGTGCGGCGCGGACGCTTGCCAGTCCAGGGTTCGCAATCGGCCCGGGCGGCAAGCCGCGATTCAGATAGGTATTGTAGGGCGAGGGATGCTTCAGGTCTTTATACAGCACGCGCTCCTTCCAGTAGCCCATGCCATACAGCACAGTAGCGTCGATCTGCAGGGGCATGTTGCGCTTCAGGCGGTTATAGATGACCGACGCCACGCGGGGACGCTCGTCGTCGTGCAGCACCTCTTTCTCGATCATCGAGGCGATAGTAAGCAGTTCGTGCAGGCTCAGCCCGCGCTGTTGCATGGCGTTTTTGTAGCGCAGGTAGACCTGTTGACGGGTGGTATTGAGCATTATGCGGATGGCTTGCTCCGCGCCCGTGCCCGGCGGCAGACGGTAGGTGCTGGGGAACAGGTAGCCCTCTAAGGGGAGATTCGCAGGCAGGGGCATGCCGATATCATGGAACCGCTGTGGCTGCCGGCAGAGAGCGAGAAACTCCTCTTTGTCGGCGACGCCGCGCTCATGGAGCCGTTCGGCGATGCGGGCTATCGTCCAGCCTTCGGGGATTGTGACCCAGTTGCGCGTGAACCGTTCGTGAATCAGGATGTCGGCGATTTCGAACAGGCTCTGGTTTGGGCTGAACTCGTAGTCGCCCTGCGCGATTTGAGGCTTGCCCCTCCATCGGAGCCACCAGCTGAGCAGCCGCGGGTTGCGCACCAGTTTGCGCTCGTAGAGGCGTTGGGCAAGCGCGTCAGCGTCTATCGGCGTGCGCAGGCGCACAAGTTGCGGCTGAAAAGCGTGGCTCAGCGGGCGCGTCTGCAGGTAGAACCAGACGCCTGATACTCCCAGTACCAGCAAAAGTAGAGCAAGAGACCCGACGATTAGTAGGCGTTTCATCTTACCTCGCTGCGAGGGTTCGCTTGCGCAAGCCATACGCAATCAGTCGGGGCAGCCCGGTGAACAGAGCAACGCCCGTCAGCGAGATAATCCAGAACACAGGGCTAATCGTTCCGAACAGTCCACGCCCTACAAACTGATTACGGAGTGCTATCCCCAGCGTGACGCTCAGCACCCATGCAACAGGCAACGCCCACTTCGGCGGCTGCGCGCGATATACCCCCAACGGCAGCGCGACAAGAAACCAGCCCAGCAAGAACGCCGGCAGGTTGCGTTGCAACCCGTACTCGTCCAGCGTGCCGTGACTTTGTAAGCCGACCAGCACGAACAGCGTCAACGCGACGACATCGCCCAGCATCCAGCCCCAACGCATGGCATGAGGATACCTCACCTCAGAGAGGTATAATCAGGATGTGGCTGCCGTCGTAGAATCTGGTTCCGAGCGCGAGCGAGTGGTGCGTTTGCTCAGACAACACTTGCCTCGCTTACGGGCACGGTATCCGATAAAACGGTTGGCGCTGTTCGGCTCCTTCGCACGCAATGAGGCGACCCCTGAAAGCGATATCGATGTTATGGTGGAATTTGACCGCCGAATCGGGTGGGAGATTGTCGACCTGAAGGA